>CBFGJQ010000419.1:0-9318 GCA_965649095.1 Caldifarciminota bacterium
ATTTGAAGCTTTCTTATAATTAGCCTTTAGATACGGCATTTAACATATCTCTTGCCTCAGCGAAGAATTGTAATGCCTTCTCCTCACGATAATCCGGATATGTCCATTCCAATGTCCGAAATTGGTGGTTTCTGTAGATGAGGGTGACTTCAGCATATATTCCTTTACCAAGATAGATACGATGCGAGTAGTTTTTTGTTGAGGCAAGGACTACATTGCTCAATGAGATCAGTCCCGGGTCAATATTAATCATCCTGCCACCGTTCTCATTCAAGAATCTATTCTCAATCTCATTTGATTTACGTTTCAATTCTATCAACAAATCAGGATAAATCAGTTTTTCAAATAAGACCCATTCTCTCAAGAGCTCTTCACCCATCTCTTTATTGTAGTATGTGGTATGAGTAAAGGGGATAGTATCGGATTTCTTTATCACACCACCAAGCATTCCGCTAAATTCTTTTAATGCAACACCTGTATCAAAATCTTTAATAAATATCAATCCCGCAAAGGCAAAAACTTTTTTGGGTTTATGAATCTCTGCCATTGCTTCTATTAATTTTTCTTGTTAAGCCTTTCCAGCGCATACCTTTACACAAACACCACAGATATACTGACCTATCCCCGGCATCTTTGCAAACTCCTTCAATTTTGCAAGGCACTTTTCTAAATCAACCCCCTGCTCACCTATTGCCCCGGCCGGACAGGCGATTATACATCTTCGGCAGGAGGCACAATCGTCCGTTATCTTTCTATCCGGTTCAAATTCAAAATCGGTAAGAACGGAGGCATATCTTGCCCTTGCCCCATATTTAGGGTTTACCACCAGACCGCTTCGGCCGATAAATCCTAATCCGGATTCAACTGCCAGCAGTTTATGTGAGATATGTCCCTTCTGATTTTGCCAATCAACGGTCTGGGAGGCCGGTATGGCAATTGCCCGAAATCCCTTTTCCTCTATGAATTGAACGAGATGGTATGCAGTCTGGTCTAAAAGCCAGTTCACAGTCTTATAATGTTGTTTGTAGATCAAGGTCGGGTGGTCTTCAATTGTATTGAGAACTCCATCTGAGATTGGATAGCCGAATACAATCGCCCGCGGGTATTTATATTTTATCTCAAAGATTTCTATGTTCGGAGGGATCTTCCCAAATCCAACAATCATTACCCCAAAATTCTTCAGAAATTCCCTTACTTCTTCCTTTACCGACATTAATTCAGGCTACCCACAGAATGTATTTCCTCTCAATCCTCGGTGATATCTTTGAATTCTTCTTCTATCTCTTTATCAATCTTTTCCTGTTTCTCTTCACCGGTTGTTCCCTGAACAGGCTGAGAACTGGGCAGGGTTTCCACGGCCGGTTCAGCAAAATCTTCTTCCCGGGGCAATTCACTCAAATCACGAATACCAAAGTATCTTAAAAATTCATTGGTCGTTGCATACTTTATTGGTCTCCCCGGTGTCGGAAGTCTCCCACAGGTTCTAATCAACCCTTTTTGCATTAAACTCTCAAGGATATAAGAAGAGTCAACTCCCCTTGTCCTCTCTATCTCGGCACGGGTAATTGGTTGGTGATAGGCAATTATTGCCAGGGTCTCAAGGGCCGCCTTTGATAACTTCTCCCTCTTCTCTTTTAACTTCCCAACAAAGTCGGCATACTCAGGGAGTGTGTATATCTGATAACCGCCCGCCACCTCTTTAATCTCAAATGCCCGACCGGTCTTTCTGTATTCTTCGTTTAGAATTTCAAGGCTCCTTTTCACCTCTTCTTCAGAAGAGTTGACTATACTGGCAATGCGCCCCAGGCTCAGTGGGGTATCGGTGGCAATCAGCAATGCCTCAATGATTTGCTTCATATAACCCAATCAATTTAGAGACTATTTTATCCCAATTAAACCTCTCGTCAATAGTCCTCTTTGCATTGGCGCCAAGCCTCAGGCGTAGTGCGCTATCGCTTGCAAGAATTCTCATTGCCCGCGCAAGTTCCTGCGGGTCGCTGTGCCTTACCAGCATCCCATTATACCCATCAATCACCACATCAGTAATCCCCCCAACATTTGAGGCAATCACCGGTTTTGAATAACTCATCGCCTCAATCATCACCACCCCCAGTCCTTCTGTATCGCCATGTTTATCATAAGTGGCTGGAAGCACAAAAAAACTACAATTTTTGTAGTATGAATGCAACTCAGCCTTAGAAACCCAGCCGGTAAAGTTAACCCTCTCAGTGAGGCGGTAATCGGCACACATCCTTTCCCATCCCTTTCGCTCGGGACCATCTCCTACAATCACCAAATTGTGTGGTATCTCTTTATGAATAATCTTAAATGCTTCAATCAAGATATGAACTCCCTTTCTTTCAACATGCCTGCCAACAAAGAGAATAAATTTTTCATCTGATACCACATCAGACGGTGATTCAACTGTTATACTGAACGGTATGATTGGAATCTCCCTTTTTACAATTCCCTTTAATTCACGCGCAGTATGACTTGATATTGCGGTGATGACATCGGCAGTGCTTAAGAGCCAGGAGAATGGTTTAACCAGAAATGGAAACTTCTTTTTCAACCAGCGAATCTCAAGGCCATAGAATGTAGCAAAGATCCTACAGGTGGATACTGCCTTTGCACAGATGCCGAATAAGATATGGGGAAAGGGCCAGTTTATATGAACAATATTAAATCTTTTTGAACGCGCCAATTTTCCAATGGCGATTGTTCCCCAAATAACATAAAGAAGGCTCAATAATATATTAAATCCACCCTTACTGAATCTATCCACCGCGGTCTCTTCGTGAGTCAATCTTTCGTATTTCTTGAAAAAATATCTGAATCGGTATACCGGTATTCCATTCCATTTGTGGTTCTTTAAACCTTTGTATGAAGATGTAAATACTGATACTTCTATTCCATTTTTCCTTAATCTTTCAATCAATTCAACCATCCAGGGTGTTATGACATCACCCTTGAATCTCGGAAATGCGGTGGCAACAAACAGAACCTTCATCAGATAAATTTACCTTTTTATCTTCCATTTCAGAATATTCCATACCGCCTGGATACCGTCTCTTATTCCGATTTTCTTCCCTTTTCTTCTTCCTTCATAACTGATTGGAACTTCAACGATTTTAATCCTTCTTTTTAATAACTTGCAGGTAATCTCCGGTTCTATCTCAAAGCGGGAGGAGATAAGATTCAAACTCTGCAGCAATCGCCTATCTATCACTTTATAACAGGTTTCCATATCCGTGATATTCCCGTGATATAAGAGATTGGTTAAAAGGGTCAATAAACGATTTGCAATATAACTTTTTTTAAGAAAATTCCCTTTTCCAAGGACCCTTGAACCATAGACCACTTTCGTAGCACCAGCAATAATTGGCGCGAGAAGCCCTGGATATTCCTTTGGTGAGTATTCAAGGTCTGCATCCTGAATTATGACCACATCCCCTTGCGCAAGGCTCAATCCCGATCTTATTGAAGCCCCCTTCCCCATATTCTTAGAGTGATACAAAATCTTTATATCCGGTATATCCTTCAATTCTTCCCGGGTACCATCAGTGGAAAAATCGTCTACTACAATTATCTCCTTTTCTATCGCTACCGATTTTACCAATGCTATCAAAGGGCGGACACTTTCCCGCTCATTATAAACTGGGATAATCACAGAGAGTTTAATTTTTCACCCCAAGGCGATTATAATAAAAATTACCCCCTTGTCAATAATAAAAAGGTAAACCAAAATTTGGCTTCTGATTTCAGTTAGAATTTGATAAACATCGCGGTGGGAAGCCGCACCAACAAAGATTTATAAGCGGAGGCAAAGGGAATTATTTAACTGAACATCTGGACTTGACTTTTGCCAGATTCTACTTATAATATTATGATGCAGGAAGGTCTTAATATATTTGAAGAGGACTTCTGGGCAATAACCGAGGCATTGAATCGCCTCCTGCAGGGGACAAATGCCCGAACCGTTCTCCTCATTGACAAGGCTGGTCAGCTTATTACCTCGGCCGGTGACACGACAAGGCTTGATGTCTCTTCATTTGCCACACTATCGGCGGCAGATTTTGCTGCCACAAGCCAGCTTGCCTCCCTGATTGGCGAGAAGGAGTTTTCAACACTATTCCATCAAGGAGAGAAAGAGAATCTATATGTTTGCTTGATTGCCAATCGTGTGATTTTGGCGGTAATCTTTGATCAGCGAACAACATTAGGGTTAGTTCGCGTAAAGGCGAAGAATACTGCCCTGGAACTGGAAAGGATATTTGAAGAGATCTTTTCAAAAATTGGTAAAACAGAGCCCAAGCAGAAACCATTTGATATAGATTTTACAAAGGCGGCCGAAGACGAACTGGATAAGTTATTCGGTTTTTGAAATGCACGGAGAAGAGGCAATATTCAATAACGCTGATGGCATTAATTAACTACGCATCAAGGGAAATAAATTGCAAGATTGTTTATTATGGACCGGGGCTCGGGGGAAAGACAACCAATATAAAGTATATCTATTCCAAGCTCAACCCGGAGATAAAGGGAAGGTTAATCAGCCTCGCCACCGAACTTGACCGGACACTCTTTTTTGATTTCCTCCCGGTTGACCTTGGCACAATTAAGGGGTTCAAGACAAGATTCCACCTTTATACCGTGCCCGGACAGGTATTCTATAATGCCTCCCGAAAACTGATCTTGAAAGGTGCTGATGGGATTGTCTTTGTCGCTGATTCCCAGATAGAGAGATTTGATGAAAATATTGAATCCTTCCAGAATATGGAGGATAATTTAAAGACATATAATATGTCAATTGAAAAAATTCCGCTGATTATACAGTATAACAAGAGAGACCTGCCTAATATTACCTCAGTTGAGGAACTCCAGAAGGCTTTGAATCCCCAGAATAAATATCCATATTTTGAGGCGGTGGCAGTTCAGGGAATTGGGGTCTTTGAGACATTAAAAGAGATATGTAAGAGGGTATTATTAACCTTACCTTCATAGGTTATGGCCTCCCAGATTTGTGATCGCTGCCAGAGAATAATCAATCCGGGAGACCTTTTTTATCGCCTTTTAATCAAGGTCTTTGCCGATTTTGACGGTGTGATAAATATCAAAGATGGGAATGTGGACATTAATAAGGAGTTTGAGAAGATAAGATCAATCCCCGAGGACTTGCTTGAGGAAGAGGTCTATAAGGAATTCGTCTTCATCCTCTGCCCGAGGTGTAAAGAGATCTATTGTGCCAATCCCCTCCACCTTCCTCTTGATACAGGATTATAGGATGGGCGCTATTTTAAATTGGTGATGGCGTTTATTCATCTCCATAATCACACTGAATATTCACTCCTTGATGGTGCAATGGCTATTGAAAAACTTATTGAGCTCGCCAGCAGGTATAAGATGAATTCCCTTGCCATTACTGACCATGGAAACCTCTTTGGTGTTATTGAATTCTACAAGATGGCACGGAATGCCGGGATTAAACCAATCATTGGAATGGAGGCATACATTGCACCAAAGTCTCGTTTTGACCAATCAAAGAATACCAAGATTCCTGAATCCTCATTCCATCTTACCCTCTTGTGCGAGAATGAGGCCGGTTATAAAAATCTAATCAGACTCTCCTCCCTTGCCTATCTTGAGGGTTTTTACTACAAACCGAGGATTGATAAAGAGCTCCTCCAGAGATATGGCAAGGGGTTGATTGCCCTATCCGGTTGTTATAAGGGAGAAGTTCCTTATTATATCGGAATGGGTGACCTCACAAGGGCAAAGAAGGCGCTCGGTGAATACCAGGAGATTCTGGGAAGGGATAACTTCTACCTTGAGATTATGCGCCTCGGATTGAAGAATGAAGAGAAGGTCATTGGGGAACTGCTAACCTTGAGCCGGGAGTTTGATGCCCCAATAGTCGCAACGAATGACTGCCATTACTATTTTAGTGAAGATTATAAAGCCCATGATGTCCTTCTGTGTATCGGCACAAAAAAGGTCCTTTCCGATAAAGAGCGCTTGAGATTTGAGACCAAGGAGGCATATTTTCGCAGCCCCGAAGAGATGGCAATAAAATTTGATGACCTGCCTGAGGCACTCACGAATACAATGCTAATAGCGGAGCGGTGTAACCTATTGATTGACACATCCGGGAGGGATGTAAAACTGCCGGTCTTTCCAAGACCCGAACAATTCCCTACCGACTTTGACTATCTGAAGGCATTGGCATTGGAAGGAATAAAAGAGAAATTTACCAAGATTGATGCCGAGGTTGAAGAGCGGTTAAACTATGAACTTTCGGTGATTAAAAAGATGGGACTTGCCGGCTACTTTTTGATTGTGCGTGATATCATCCAGTTTGCACGTAGTAAAGGCATACCAGTCGGCCCGGGGCGTGGTTCAGCAGTGGGGAGTCTGGTCCTCTATGCCCTGGGGATCACAGATGTCAATCCATTGAGGTATAATCTCCTCTTTGAAAGATTCTTGAATCCAGAGCGTTTGAGCCTGCCTGACGTGGATGTGGACTTTGGTGATACCCGGAGGGATGAAGTTATCGATTTTATCAAGAAGAGGTACGGAGAAAAGAATGTCACTCAGGTTATTACATTTGGGACGATGCAGGCAAGGGCGGTGGTCCGCGATGTGGGGAGGGTTTTGAATATCCCTTATAATGAAGTGGACAGACTGGCGAAGTTAATTCCATCCCATCTAACCATTGATGAGGCACTCAATACGATTAAAGACTTCAGGACATTGGTTGAGACAAAAGAGGAATACCGAGGGCTCATTGCAATCGCAAAGAAACTGGAGGGGCTTGCCCGGCACCCGGCAACCCATGCGGCTGGCGTTGTAATTACACCAAAGGAGCTTATAGAGTATGTTCCACTATTCAAAAATCCTGAAAAAGGGGAGGTCTGCACCCAATTTGCCAAAAATTCCCTGGAAGATATCGGGCTTTTGAAGATGGATATCCTGGGATTGCGCACCCTGACCGTCATTGATGAATGTTTGAAGGAAATCAATAAGAGAAAGGAGGACATCCCATTTGACGACCCTGCTACCTATGAGATGCTCAAAGATGGCGAAACTATTGGAGTATTTCAACTTGAAAGTCAGGGGATGCAGGAGTTATTAAAGGGTATTAAACCTGAAAGGTTTGAGGAGTTGATTGCAATAATTGCCCTTTATCGCCCCGGACCTATGGGCAACATAAACCCACAAAGGATTATTGAGAACAAAATTCACCCGGAAAAGATTGAATATCTTCACCCCAAATTGGAAAAGATCCTAAAAGAGACCTATGGAATGATTCTCTACCAGGAGCAGGTTATGCAGATTGCCGCGGAGATCGCCGGATTTTCTATGGCCGAGGCAGATAATCTGAGACGGGCAATGGCAAAAAAGATCCACGAATTGATGGACGAGACAAGGGATAAGTTTATAAAAGGGGCAGAAAGGAATGGAGTTTCAAGGGAACTGGCAGAGAGGATATTTAAGCAGATCGCCCCGTTTGCAGGTTATGGGTTCAATAAGTCCCATGCCACCGCCTATGCAGTTGTTGCCTACCAGACTGCCTACCTTAAATGCCATTTCAAGTTAGACTTCTTCCTTGCCTCATTGAATAGCGAGATAAACGATACCGACCGGCTCTATGTCTTGATAAAAGAGGCAAGGAGACTCGGCATTGAGGTGCTTGAGCCGGATATTAATAAAAGTTTCTATTATTTTACAAAAGAGGGGAATAGCATAAGATACGGTCTTGGGGCACTGAAGAATTTAGGGCGTCCATTCGTTGAATCAATTATAAAAGAACGTTCAAGGGGAGAGTTTAAATCACTCTTTGACTTCCAGATGCGAATGAAGAATCTCAATAAAAAAGGGTTGGAGGCACTCATAAAATCTGGTGCCTTCGCTAAGTTTGAACCAAATATCAAGAAATTAATTGACCTATTCTTAGGAGAGGAATCTCCCGCAACCCAGGAATCCCTATTTACTACTGAGGTCAAGAGAGATTCAGAGAAGGCCGATGAGGACCCTTTTGAAAAAATCTCACTTGAAAAAGAGGCATTTGGGTTCTATTTTTCTGGGCATCCCCTTGAGAAGTATCAGAGCGAATTTAAGATATTAGGGATAACGCCGATAAGCAGGCTAAAAGAGGTTGAAAATGGTAATAGTCTGGTGATAGCGGGTATCTTACACTCAAAAAGGGTAAAAAAGGATAAAAATGGCAGGGATTATGCGATAATTACCATAGAAGATCTTGACGGAATGATTGATGTCTTTGTCTTTGCCGATGTCTATGCCCAGTTCGGCGCTATGTTGAAGAAAGAGACCCCCCTTCTGATCAAAGGCTGGGTCTCTGGAGAAGAGGATAAGAAGAGCCTTAAGGCGTCTAATATAATTCCCATTTCAATGGCGAGTAACTACTATAAAAAGATAATCATTGACTGTGATAAAGAAAGGATAAAAGAGGTTCATCTTAAGTCCTTTTATGAGCTGGTAAATAAGTATCGTGGGGAGTGCGAAATCTGGTTCAGGATAGAAGATGAGAGCCAGGCAATAAAGATTAGGTCCCGCTCATTGAAGATAAATCCCCAGCCCGAGGTCTTGGAAAGGATCCGTGAGATCTTCGGGGTGGATTCATTAAAGATCCTTGGTGGAATATGAATTCAGGGAGGAAAAATGGTAGTCCTTTTTCTGTTCAATCTTTACATTGTTGACCAACCTGACATTAACATCTTAGCGCATGGTAGGTATTCGGTAGAATTGAGATTTGGCCCCGCTGGTGAAATCCTTGGCTTTGGCAATATTGGCCTCTGGAATAGACTATTACTTGGAATGAGTTATGGCGCATCAAATCTTATTGGAGCTGGTAACCCTGGATTCTACAAATATCCCGGAGTTCAGGCAAGATTCTCATTGCTGGAATCCGATCCCCTCTTCCCAGCTTTTATTTTGGGTTTCGATAACCAGGGGTTTGGAGAATATGATACGAGCACGGAGCGGTATGTAATAATGTCAAAAGGGCTTTATTTTCAGGTCGGTAAAGAGTTTGTCTATCCGGAAATCAGCATAGCACCAAGTTTTGGAATAAACTACTCTTTTGAACAGAGCGGTAGCATTGATCTCTTTGGAGGTATTATCTTTGGAGTTGGCTCAGCCCAGTTTTTATTTGACTTTACGCCGAATTTTAACGACGATAATTACAACAACAAGGGTTATCTCAATATTGGACTCAAATTCATATTTTATAAACAGCTCTTTTTCGAGTTTGACTTGAGAGACTTGCTTGAAAATATTGAAGGTCAACAATTGAATAGA
>CBFGJQ010000420.1:0-9266 GCA_965649095.1 Caldifarciminota bacterium
TCTCGGATTGTTTCGGAATCTCAAGAGATGCTGAAAATAATCCGTGAAAGGGAGGGGGACCCTGAAACAAGTTCAGGGTGAAATTGTTCAGGACAGGGTTCGGCATGACGGGTTGCTCTAATATATTTATAATCGCATTTACCACTTGACACTCTCTAAAGATTGGATATAATGCCCTATGCCAATATTTATAATCAGGAGTATATTCCGATGATTGAAATCAATAAACTTGACCCAGAATTTAAATATGTGGTAGCGAGCCACAAAGATGGTGAGCATATTATGCGCTGTTATGCCTGTGGCACCTGCACGGTTAGTTGTCCAATAAGGGATACGGATGAACGATTCAATCCAAGAAGGATAATCAGGATGGTCCTGTTAGGGATGAAGAAAGAGGTTTTGACGAGTGACTTTGTGTGGTTCTGTTCAGGGTGTCATACCTGTCTTGAAAGGTGCCCACAGGGTGTAAAGATTACTGAGTTAATGACCATCCTAAAAAATATTGCAGTAAAAGAAGGATACATCCATCCCGGATTCAAGGCACAGGCAGAATTGGTCTATAAATTGGGAAGGCTCTATGAGGTTGAAGACTTTGATAATAAGAGACGGGAGAAGAGTGGATTGCCGAAGATAAAAAAGGTCTTTGAAGAGGTAAAAGAGATATATAAACTTACTGGATTGGAAAGGATAATATCAAAATGAAGTACGCACTATTTTTGGGTTGCACAATACCAATAAGGGCTCAAAATTACGAGATATCCGCAAGGAAGGTGGCGAATGTCCTGGGTATTGAATTCGTCGATATTGAAGACTTTGCCTGTTGTGGTTTTCCAGTTGAATCCGCAGATGAGGATACTGCAGTATTACTCGCCGCAAGGAATCTCGCAATTGCCTCATCACTCAATTTGAATATCTGCACATTCTGTAGTGCCTGTGCCGTTAGTTTAACCAAAACGAATGACCGGATTATCAAGGATATAGATTTTAGAAATAGGGTGAATAACCAGCTTAAACAATTTGGCAAAGAGTATAAGACAAATATTAAGGTCAAACACATTGCCCGGGTTCTTTATGAAGATGTGGGGATTAAAGTGATTGAGAAGCACATTAAAAAACCTTTGACCAATCTGAAATTTGCTGCCCATTATGGGTGCCATTATATAAAACCAAAAGAGATATTTGAAGGGTTTGAGGACCCAGAGAATCCAAAATCGCTTGATGAACTTATACGGGTTACCGGTGCTACTGTCGTTGATTATGAAGATAGGTTGCGCTGTTGCACCGGGGCAATCCTCGCTGCAGAATCAAATATAACATTCCTTGCGGCGGCAAAAAAGTTAAGGGCGGTAAAGAATGCCGGTGCGGATGCACTTGTAACAATCTGTCCATTCTGCAGTGTGATATATGAAGATAACCAGAAGAATATTGAACAGAAGGTGCAGGAGGTCTTCAACCTTCCGATATTGTTCTATACCCAGGTCTTAGGACTTGCTCTGGGGATAGACCAAAAGGAACTTGGCTTTAGGCTCCAGAAGGTTAAGGTTGATGGTTTGCTGGGCAGGATTACTGAACAAAAGGCAGCAGTTGCGTCTTAGAATAAAGGGGCAAAGATGGAAAAAAGAGATAACTCATTATTAATCGTTGGTGCAGGTGTGAGTGGCATCCAGTCAGCACTGGACCTGGCCGAGACCGGTCTTTATGTATATCTGGTTGAGAGGAATCCCAATTCAGGGGGCAGACTGCCACAACTTGACTTCCAGTTCCCTACCGATACCTGTGAGATGTGTAAATTGTTGCCAGTCTCATCCGGCCTCGTTGAATTCTGTCTAAAACGTGGTATATTCCATCCCAATATTGATTTTATTCCTAATGCCGAGGTTATTGAATTGAGTGGCGGGCCTGGTGATTTTTCAGCGACCTTAAATATAAAGAATCAATATGTGATAAGAGAGAGGTGTATATCCTGCGGTGAATGTATCAAGGTCTGCCCGATTGAAATAAGAGACGAGTTCAATGGTAATTTAACTATGCGCAAGGCAATATATAAAAGATGCCCCACATCAATCCCTCCGGTTTATACAATTGATATTGAAAACTGCACCAAGTGTGGTGAGTGTGTGAAAATCTGTCCAACAAAGGCAATAGACCTTAATCGTGATAGTATTAAAAAAACTATAAATGTTGGTGCTGTAATCCTTTCCCCTGGTTTTGAAGAATTCAACCCCCAAGTTTTATCAGAATTTGGCTATAATCGGTTTTTAAATGTCCTCACCAGCACCCAGTTTGAGAGGGCACTGAGTGATGCAGGTCCTTATTATGGTGCATTTGTCCGTCCATCTGATAAGACAGTTCCAAAAAAAGTTGCATTTTTACAGTGTATAGGCAGCAGGGATCAAGAGAGAAATTATTGCTCCTCAGCCTGCTGTATGTTCGCAATAAAAGAGGCGAATCTTTTAAAGGAGGTATATCCGGATACCCAAATTACAATATTCTTTATGGATTTGAGGGTATTTGGCAAGGACTTTTATAAATATGCACTTGATGCTCAAAAGAGAGGGATTAAATTCGTTCGCTGTCGTGTTCCCGCGCTTGAAGAGAATTTGATAACGAAAGACCTCAGAATAAAGTTTGAGACTGAAGAGGGGAAGTTAATCCGCGAGGAGTTCAACCTTGTAGTCCTCTCTGTTGGACAGTGCCCACCTGGAGATTTTCAAAGACTGAAGGAGGTCTTTGGTATTGAATTGAACCAATACAACTTTGCAAAGTCAGACCCGTTAGTCCAGGTTGAGACAAATCGGCCTGGCATCTATATCTGTGGCTCATTCCGTGAGCCGGTGCCAATACAAGAGGCGGTCATTCAGGGGAGTGCAGCCGCATATAAGGCATTGAGTCATTTCTCTTTAGAAGTTCCCGGTATAACTTTGAAAAATCCGGAAGATGTATCTGAGCGGATTGGTATATTTATCTGCGAATGTGGTAATGAGATATCAGATAATCTGGATATTGATGGTCTTGTCGGATTTACAAAAGGGCTTATCAATGTTGTGGTCAGTGAAAAGATAAAATATCTCTGCCTTGAACAGGGGTTGGAATATCTCAGAAAGAGTATTTCTGACAATCAATTAACCAGTTTGATTATTGGTGCCTGCGCAACATATAAATATGACCCGCTCTTTTTAAGAATCGGCAGTGAGTTTGGGATACCATCAGAAAAGATTCAAATCGTTGATTTAAGGGAAGGACTTGCCTGGGTCCATAATAATAAGAAAATCTTCAACACACAGAAGGCAAAGAGGCTAATCTCCATAGCGTCTGAGAATCAAAGATTACAGGATTATCTGGCTGTCTTTGATTATCCAAAGACAAAACGGGTATTGGTCATAGGCGGAGGTCCAGCCGGGATGATTACTGCCTTGAATCTTTCAGATAAAGGGATAGGGGTTGACCTTATTGAAAAGACATCAGAACTCGGTGGCAACCTTAGATTTATCTATAGTTCATTGGCTGGGATCCAGCCCCAGAGGTTCCTTGCTGATATCCTGCAAAGAATTCAGAATAACAAAGGGATAAGAATCTTTAAGAATGTAGAATTAAAGAATGTTGAGGGTTATGCAGGACTATTTACTGCTGAATTTATTAGCGAGAATACTTCTCTTAGTGGTCAATATGGCGCAATTGTCTTAGCCACAGGCGCCAGAGAATATGAGCCAAAAGAATACCTCTATGGAAAAGACCCGAGAATAATAACCCAGCGCGAATTGTCAAAAAGACTATTTGACCATCCAACTATCCAACTATCTAACCATTCAACCATAGTAATGATTCAATGTGTCGGCAGCCTCAATGATGAACATCCTTATTGTAGTCGGGTATGTTGCACTAGGGCAATAGAGAATGCATTAAGACTGAAAGGACTACAGCCGAAACTGAATATCTACATCCTCTACCAAGAGATGATGACCTATGGATTTAAAGAGGAGTATTATACAAGGGCAAGGGAGGCGGGTATTCTATTTATAAGATATGATAAGAATAGCCCTCCTCAGGTAGGGATAAATAAAGAAGGATTAGAGGTCAAGGTAAATGACCCGATTTTGAATGATACGCTCTATATCAATCCTGACTTAATAGTTTTGAGTACCGGTATTGTGCCAGATAATAAACAGCTTGCCCGGGTGATCGGACTTCCTTTAAATACCGATGGATTCTTTGATGAATTGAATATCAAGTATAGACCCTTAGAATTTTCAAGGCCGGGGATATTTGTCTGTGGTTTAGCCCATTCGCCAATGTCACTTGAGGAGACGATAACCCAGGCAAATGCAACGAGTATGAAGGTTTTACGTCTGTTATTCAAACCCGCTTATCTATCAAGTAAGTATGTTGCCGAGGTTAAAGAGCGCTGGTGTGCGGGATGTGGTCTCTGTGTTGATTCCTGTCCTGCTCATGCAAGGATAATGGATGAAGATAGAAATATCGCAGTTGTAAAGGAAGGAATCTGCCTTGGTTGTGGCGAGTGTGCAGTAATCTGTCCAAGCAAGGCATCAAAATTGAAAGGGGCAAAAGATAAACAGATTCTCAATATGATTGAGGCAGCACTCTATGATACCTGACCTCTGTTTTTATAGACCTTCATTAGAAAGACTTGCTATAATGCGAAAAAGGAGAAAGGCAAAAGATGGCTCAATATGGCAAAAAGGCGAAGATTTTTAGGTATTCAGGTGTTTAGGCGTTTAGGGATTTGATATATACGAGGAGGTATAAAGAATGTCCAATACAGAAAAAGAATTTGAACCTAAGTTGATTGGGTTTTTATGCCGCTGGTGCACATCAGCAGCAGCCGATTTGGCTGGTGTATCAAGGATTCAATATCCGCCCAATATGGTAAATATCCGGGTTATGTGTTCCGGAGCAGTGGATGTGATGTACATATGGAAGGCATTGTTTGAAGGTGCTGACGGGGTATTTATCGGTGGTTGCCATCCAGGTGACTGCCATTATCAGAGTGGGAATTATAAGGCACGGCGTCGTATTACAATCTTGAAGACAATAATGAAGACTCTGGGACTTGATGAAAAGAGGGTGAGACTTGAATGGGTTGCGGCAAGTGAAGGTCAGCGATTTGCAAGGGTTGTCAATGAATTTACCACGGAGATAAAGAAGATGGGTCCAAATCCAATCGCCCCAAAATGGGAGATTTAAAAAAGGAGTAGAATGGCTCAGGACTTTTTCTTGGAGATAAGGGAGGGTAATGTCACGGTTAGTATTGGAGAATTTCTAAAAGGTCTATTACAGAAGGGGTTGGTTGAAGGGCTCTTGGTGCCAAGGGAGATGCCGGATAGGGAGAATGTTGTTCAGAGTTTGATAACGGCTCCGGTGGATGGTCTATCCCCCCTTGCTCCAGTAATGCCCGTCAACTCAGCAACGATTGTCTCCAATATGACCGCAATAGAGCCGAGTGATAAGCGGATTGCAGTCGTTCTTAAACCCTGCGAGATAAGGGCACTCATTGAGCTTGTAAAACTTATGCAGGCATCATTAGAAAATCTGGTTATAATCGGTGTTGATTGTCCCGGAACATTTTCAGTGCAGGATTATAAAGAAAAGATAAATAGAAAAGAAAATCCGATTGATGAAGTCATTAATGGATTAAAAGATAATAGAGAAATTTCTAATCTCCGTGTTGCCTGTCGGGTCTGTGAATATCCGGTGCCACAGAATTGTGATATAACAATCGGACTATTTGGAATGGAGATAGATAAAAGAGTCCTCTTAGAGGCAAATACTGCAACTGGAGAAGAGATTTTGAAGAATTCGGGCTTGAGTGCGGCTGGTGATATAACAAAGAGGGGTGATACAATCAATGAGTTAATAAAAAAACGGCTTGAAGCGCGTGATAGACTATTTGTCGAGACACAGAATCAGGTATCAGGACTTGATAATCTCTCCAAATTCTTTGCCACCTGTATTGGTTGCCACAATTGTATGAAGGTATGCCCAATCTGCTATTGCAATCAATGTCTTTTTGAGTCCACGACCTTTGAATACGAATTCAATCAATATTACCGTCAGGCAAAGAGAAAGAAGGCAGTAAGGATGCCGGTTGATACAGTCTTATTCCATCTGGGCAGGATGAATCATATGGTCTCTTCCTGTGTAGATTGTGGGATGTGTGAGCAGGCCTGCCCGAGTAAGATTGAATTATTAAAGATATTTAAGTTCGTTGGGGATAGCGTAAAGAAGGTCTTTGATTATGTGCCGGGCAGGGATTTGAAAGAAGAGCTACCTGTTGCAACATTTAAAGAAGAAGAACTTGAACCGAGGTGATTATGAATCTTGATGAACTTAAAGGCATCTTTAAGGAAAGAATCACAACTGATAGATTTGAGACCACATTATATTCCTGCGACCTTGCACCCATCCCTGGTCTCTTCAAAGCCCTGTTCAAAACAAGCCCGGATGCGGTTGTGAGGGTTCAGGATGCAAAGGAAATCTCAGAGGTTTTTAAATATGCTAACAAGAATAGGGTCTGTGTCATTCCAAGGGGTGCGGCAAGTTCTGGATTGGGTGGTGTTATACCGACAAGGGGTGGGATTGTTATTGACCTTACTTCCCTACCAAAGAGGATAGATATTGATAAAAAGAAAAAGAAGGTGAAGGTTAGTGCAGGTGTTATATGGAAAGACCTTGAGAAGGCACTCAATCAAGAAGGGCTTGCCCTGATGAGTTATCCTTCAAGTTCACCTTCCGCAACAGTCGGTGGATGGCTATCCTCCTGGGGTTATGGGATTGGAAATTTAAACTTTGGCAATGTCCATGACCAGGTTCTTAAGATGGAGGTCGTTTTGCCCAATGGTGAGATTAAAGAGATTACAGGCGATGAGAAGAAGAGATTCCTTGGTATGGAAGGGACGACCGGGATAATCGTTGCGGCTGAGTTGAAGGTGAGGGAGATGCCTGAGGCAAGGGAGTGTTATCTATTGAAATTTTTAAAAAAAGAGAACTTCACAAAATCCCTTCCCAATCTTATTAACCTGAACCCATTCAGCCTCTCTTATGCAAACGCAGAATTCGCAGCGATGATGCATTCTGCAGAAGGACTGCCATTTAAAAAGGATTTTGCCTATCAGGTTCTAATTGCCTTTGAAGGGAAGAAGAGTGAACTATCAGATATGGATAAGAGGATTGATAGGGCAATAAAGATGGTGGAGTCAGGGGTAAGGATTGATAAAGAAGAAGGGGAAAAAGAATGGGAGTTGAGATTCCACCCAATGAGGATAAAGAGGCAGGGTCCTACCCTCCTGGCAGGAGATTTACTTCTGCCGGTAGTAACACTGGGCAGGGCAATTGAAAAATTTGAAAATCTTGATATTAGATTGGGGCTTGAGGGGCATATAGTTTCCAGAGAAAAGACCATTATGCTCGCTATGTTCTTAAGTGATGAGAGAAAGTCCTTAGACTTCATCTTTGCGTTGACCAACATTAAGAGACTGAATGATATTGCCGTCTCAGTTGGTGGGCTTCCTTATGGGATTGGCCTATGGAATTCCTCTTTTGTGAATAAGACCGGTAGTGAAGAGGAACTCAAAGAATTAAAAGAGATTAAGTCTGAGCTTGACCCTCAGAATATACTCAATCCAGATAAGCGCCTTGGGATAAAGGTATTTCCGGCAAATATCATATTCAATCCATTCGTCTATACCCTCCTCATCAACTTCGCGGGAGTTGCTAAGGGTCTTTTAAATTTAATCCCCACAAAGGAGTAACTATGGAAAAGAGGATTCAGGAGATATTGAATATTGAGCCCTATATCTGTGCAAGGTGTGGGTATTGTAATACGGTCTGTCCAACATATAATCTCAACAAGGACCGCTGGGAGTCGGTATCACCAAGGGGTAAGATTGCACTCTTAAGGCAGAAGATTCTTAATAAGCCCAAGGAGATTAAAAGATTTACCGGCAAACTATTTGATTGCCTCCTCTGCGGTGCCTGCGAAGAGGTATGCCAGACCAAGATTCCCTTACTTGAACTGTGGAAGTTATCACGGGAGCGGGTCTTTGCCTATGCACCAGATGCAGCATTAAATGTCAATAAGGCGGTAGATGAATTTCATAACCCGATGGGTCTTGATAATCAGGAGAGGACTTACTGGACAAAGAGGTTGAGAAATCTTTCACAGAATTTTATAAAAGAGAAGGCAGATGTAGTATACTTTGTGGGATGTTCAACCGCTATGTTACCGATGCTCAATTCAATTGGTGTTTCTTTTGTTAGACTCCTGGATAGATTGGATATAAATTTTTCAATCCTCGGTAATGATGAGTGGTGCTGTGGATTCCCGCAAATTTTGGTTGGCAAGGCAAAAGAAGCAGAAAAGCAGATAAGGCATAATGTTGAGTTTGTAAATAGACTCGGGGCAAAGACATTAGTCACAACCTGCCCCGGATGTTATCGGGTATTTAAAGAGGAGTATAAAGAGATTCTACCCGATGTAATCAATTTTGAGGTTATGCATGCAACCCAGTTGATTGACAGATTTATAAAAGAAGGTAGAATCAAGTTTAAAGATGGTCCACATCAATTGGTTACATATCACGACCCCTGCGATCTGGGGAGGAAGAGCAAAATCTTTGATGCGCCGAGGGAGATTATAAGATCAATTCCGGGACTTGAACTCGTTGAAATGATAAATAACAGAAATGAATCTACCTGTTGTGGGGCAGGTGCAGTCCTTGCCTTTATAAATCCTGAGTTATCAGGTGCCGTATCAAGACAGAAGATTGCAGAGATAAAGGCAACAAATGCCGAGGTTGTCTTTAGTGCCTGTCAATCCTGTAAAAAGAATATAAAAGAGACCGCCAATCTGTTGCAGGAACAATTCAAGGTTATGGATGTAACAGAAATCGTTATGGAGAGATTGATTTAGTGCCACCACCGAGAGAATTAAAAAGGATCTATTCACCGATTCAAGATTCACTCTCACTTGTAGAAAGGGAATTAAAAAGCAGATTAAAAGCCCCGGGGCATAAGACCCCCTGTGGCAAGTTATTGAGGCCAGCGTTAAATCTATTTTCATCCTATGCCTTTGAAAATGATGATAACACAAAAAGTGTGTATCTTGCAACCGCCCTTGAATTGATCCACAATGCCTCACTCATCCACGATGATATACTGGATGATACAAGGGTGCGGAGAAATATCTCCGCATTACATATCCCGCTTGGCCTGAAAAAGGCGGTGCTCTTTGGAGACATTCTCTTTACACA
>CBFGJQ010000421.1:0-9250 GCA_965649095.1 Caldifarciminota bacterium
GGTCCCTTTCTTAAAAATGGTGATGCTTAAAAGTATTGATTTTTCAAAAGATTTGAGTAAAATTATAAGTGTCTAACTTTTGTGAATATTTATGCAGGGTGCGGTCAATCCGAGAAGGAGAGTCTGCTCCGCGGTGGGGCGGATTATTCCGGTCCGAAAGGAATTCTCAAGGAATGAAATCCCCCTGATGGATGTTTCATTTAAACCACCTGTTGACATTTTAAAAATTTTAAATAAAATTATAAAAGGAGGTAAGTATGAAGAGATTGGTTCTACCCTTGGGGTTGTGTCTTTCTCTGCTCTTTGCTGGTCCCGGCCGGATTCAAGGCAAGGTGATTGACGAATCGAATGGCGAACCGTTAATCGGTGTAAACATTGTAGTTGAAGGAACTGAACTCGGTGCGGCAACGGATGAGAATGGAATATATCTTGTCCCATTTGTCCCGGCCGGGATATATGAGGTGAGTGCCTCTTACATTGGCTATAATACCGTCACCCAGAAGAATGTTATCGTTACATCCAATCAGACTACGAATCTGAATTTTAAACTTGCGCCGAGCGCAATAATTATGGAACCAGTGGTTGTGATCGCCGAAAAACCAATGGTAATAAGGACCTCAACCCAGACCACCCACACCTCCACTGCCGAAGAGATCAGTAAATTGCCCATTTCCCAGATCAATCAAATTGTAACCCTCCAGGCCGGTGTTTCCACGAGCGAACTGGGGACACACATCAGAGGTGGCAGGAGCTCTGAGATTGCCTATTATGTTGATGGTATCCTCACCAAGGCACCACATTACGGACAGCAGGCGCTACAGATAAATAAGGAGGCGGTGGAGGAGATAGGTGTTATTACGGGTGGATTTGATGCGGAGTATGGTGAGGCACTTTCGGGGATAATAAATATTGTGACCAGAGAAGGGGGTGAAAAGACAAATGGTAATTTTCGATATACAACCGATGAGCTCTTCAGTTCCGATAAATTAAATTTTGGCTACAATCAATACGAATTGAGCATGGGCGGGGGTCTGTTTACCCGATCCCGTTTTCGGTATTTTCTTTCTGGAGAGGCGCTATTAACCGATGCCCATCAGGAGGCAAAATATAAAGTTCCATCTCCAAGATTTGATTACAAGGCTCAGGGTAAGTTGTCTTATCGCCTTCCCAATGCCAAAGGGAAGATAATTGCCTCCGGATTTTATCAGCGGGAGATGTTTCAGTATTATAGTGATATCTGGGGCGAGCTGAGTATGATTTATCATCTTGACCATCGGGCGGCGGAATTGCGCAAGGGTTATCTCGCCAGTTTAACCCTCAATTATATGCCGAGTAAAAACCAGATAGTTGAGACAAAACTTGGCTATACCAAAAATACAAGATTCTATGCGGTGAGGGATTTAGAAAGAGAGAGAGAGGCAAATCGTCAATGGTATGAAGACTTTATCTTCAAGGCAAATCACTTCCCCCAAATCCTCTTTGGTCTACCCGATACTACAATCAGGCACTATCTCGTCGACTCACTTTGCGATACTACGCTTTCCTATCACTATCAGGAGTTTGAACGATACAGTGCCCGGAGTTTGAGAAGAAATCCATTCGGGGCATTGGGCTTCTTCTATACAGTAGGCGATGACCGAATCTGGCGCTATTTCTTCAATCGTGATTATCAATTTAATCTTTCTTTCACAGGTGCCTTCGGTAAGGTCCACGAATTCAAGACCGGACTTGATGTAATCCTTCAGAATGTCGGTTGGTTTGACAATAATCTACCATTTTATTCCATTCCCTTCTGGGATATGTATAATAAAAATCCGGTAAAGGGTGCATTCTATATTCAGGACCGGATGGACTTTGAGGGAATTATTACCAGGGTGGGCATAAGGTTTGATTACCTTGACTCAAAGGCAAGCGGGCTGAAAAATCCATCTGATATTACAGATAGCACACTCATTAAGGCCTCACCGAAGTTAAGGCTATCGCCCAGACTTGGTTTCTCTATGCCCATTACCGAGCGTTCAAAATTCCGTTTCAATTATGGCCATTTCTATCAGACTCCAACCGCCCATCACCTATATCGTTCTACAGAACCTGAGGTGGTCTGGTTGCTTTTAAGAAGGTATAACTCAATTGTGGGTAATCCAAACCTAACTGTGGAGAAGACGATTGCCTATGAGATTGGTTATGAAAATCAGATTTCCGACATCTTTGGCTTTGGGATAATCGCCTATTATAAAGATATCTATGACCTGATCCAGACCCAGAGAATAGTCGCAATGCCATTTCCCTATTATCAGGTGCAAAATCTTGATTATGGAAATGTAAAGGGTATGGAATTTACGATAAAGAAAAAGATGGCTGACTTCTGGTCATTCGATCTCTCTTATACCCTACAGTTTGCCAAAGGAACCGCCTCTTCGGCCTGGCAAAACTACTACCGTATTTACCAGGAACCACCCAATCCATACACAGGAGAATATCCCCTGCCCAAGATTGACTACTGGTTAGATTTTGATGAACGACATATCATAAACTCAACGCTTGGGTTTGAGACACCTGCTGAATTTATGATTCTTCCGCTGCGCAGTATCTTCAGCGACTTTATAATCTCTTATCATTCCGGCTTTCCTTACACACCAACGGACACAAAAGGGAATAAATTGGGTGATGACAATTCTGCCCGTATGCCCGGTTATATGAATGTAGATGCCAATATTACAAAGAACTTCTCGCTGAAAGGGCTTAATTTCTCCTTCTTTACCAATCTATACAACCTATTTAATACAGAGCAGATAATATCGGTTTATAGCACAACTGGTGAGCCTGAAACCGACGGTCTGGAGAATTCAATTTTGGTGTCGCAGTTTTCAACAATTTCAATATTAAGTAGCTACTACACACCGCAGGCGGACTATAACCACGATGGGCTAAATTCGGCAGGGGAATTATGGAGCGAATATATAAAGGCAAGGCGCTTTTACTATAATAATCCATTCCACTGGAAGCCAGGATTCAGAATGCGGGTAGGGCTGGCGATAAGGATTTAAATCAGGGGTTGACAAGCCTTGAATTATGGGTATAATTTAGTATATGGACAAAAAATTAAAGGAAGGAGGTGAAAAAAATGACTAGAGGGGAACTTATCACGGCGATTGCAAAAAAGGCGAAGATATCAAAGAATGCGGCGAATATTGCGCTTAATACATTCATAGAATCGGTCACCGCAGCACTAAAGAAAGGGGATAAGGTTTCTCTGGTTGGATTTGGAACCTTCTCGGTTGCGAAGCGGAAGGCAAGGACCGCGAAGAATCTTCGGACGGGTGAGCTTATAAAGGTTCCCGCAAGGAGGATTCCGAGGTTCAAGGCCGGCGGCAGACTGAAACGAGCGGTGAAGTAATCAAATAAAAACTTTGGGGATGGCGTTAGCCATCCCCAAAGTAATAACTCTTTCTATTTTCTAACCCTCATCGCTAATCCCATACTCTTTTATCTTTAACCTCAATGTATTGCGGTGAATTCCAAGACGCTGGGCGGCGAGGGATAGATTCCATTTTGTCTTCTTTAGAATTCTTATAATATGCTGCTTTTCAACCTCGGCGAGGCTCTCTGCCTCCAAAACCGGGGACCGTTCCTCAGAACTTAATAGGATGTCCTTTGCCTCAATCCATTCCCTCCGGGTGAGAACTATTGCCCGCTGGACAACATTCTCCAATTCACGCACATTGCCGGGCCAGTCATACCGCACCAATTTATTTATTGCCTCACGGGAAATCCCCTCTATATCCTTTCCAAGCTTCCCGCTGTATTTCTTAACAAAATACTCAGCCAGTGGTTTTATATCCTCCCTTCGCTCCCTCAAAGGGGGTAATTCAATTGTAATGACATTCAGTCGGTAAAAGAGGTCCTCCCTGAATGTTCCATTTTGGATCTTTTTCTTCAAGTCCTGGTTTGTCGCACATATCAATCTCACATCTACCTTTATCGGTAAATTACTGCCAAGCCTTTCAAATGTAAATTCCTGCAAGACACGAAGCAGTTTCACCTGCACCGTTATTGGCAGGTCACCGATTTCATCAAGGAATAAGGTCCCCTGGTTTGCGAGCTCAAACTTTCCAATCTTCCTCTTCTCAGCCCCAGAGAATGCCCCTCGCTCGTAGCCGAATAGTTCGCTTTCAATTAAGGTCTCAGGTAGTGCCGCGCAGGAGATCGGGACAAAGCGGTTATTCCTTCTCAAACTTGACGCATGGATTATCCGGGCAATTAACTCCTTCCCCGTGCCCGATTCACCAAGAATCAGAACCGGTGCATCCGCCCGGGAAATCCTTGGTATAAGTTCAATAATCCTTTTCATCTTTGGACTTTCGGCAATAAATGATTCAAAATTGAATCTCTCCCTTATCTCTTGCTTTAAGTCCTCAATCTCCTGTCGGGTTATCTGCTCTTCTTGAATTCTGTTGATAAATATCTCCAGTTCCTCAAGATTGATCGGTTTGTTGAGGTAATCATAGGCACCCAATTTCATCGCCCGAACTGCCGATTCCACAGTGCCGAAACCAGTGAGGATGATAAAATAGGTCTGGGGGTCGATCTCCTTCATCTTCTGCATCGTCTCAATCCCATCAATCTCCGGCATCTTTAAATCTAAGATTGCCAGGTCAAAATTAGTCCTGCGATTCAATTCAATCGCCTCTTTACCACCTCCGGCAACAGTAACGGCAAATCCCTTCTTTCTTAGAAATCCAGCAAGGAGTGTCCGTTGTGACTCTTCATCATCACAGACGAGGATATGCATAAATAATTATACCAGATCTTCAATTAAAAATCAAGGTTTCTATTATTTCAATAAGATCTGGGGGAGCCTCCTTTCCGGATGTAATACTATTTCTACCTCAGTTTGGTAGACCTCTTTTATTGTCTTGGGCGTTATTATTTCGCCTGGTTGCCCTTCCGCATAGATCTGTCCGTGGTTCATTAAGATAAGATGCTGACAGTATAAACTCGCCAGATTCAAATCGTGATTCACCCCAATTACGGTAATACCCTGTATGGTCAGTTTTTTTAATATCTCCATAATGATAAGTTGGTGATGCAGGTCAAGATGGCTCGTTGGTTCATCAAGGAGGAGGATTTCTGGACTTTGCGCAAGGGCACGGGCAATTACAACCCTCTGCCTCTCTCCCGAAGAGAGGGCAAGGACCGCTCTCTTTTGGAGGTTAGTTAACCCCGTGTATTCAAGCGCGGTCTGAATCGCCCTTCTGTCCTCCGGACTAAATACCTGGAATGGCTTCGTATATGGATATCTGCCCATTGCGACAATATCCTCAACCCGGTAGTTCAAACTGAAATGGGTCTCCTGTGGGACAAAGGCAATCTTTTTTGCCCTCTGTCGCGAAGGTATCTCTTGAAGGTTCCTTCCTGAAAGAATGACCTCGCCTTGATAATTCTTAAGTATTCCGGCAATTATTTTTAAAAATGTTGACTTCCCCGCGCCATTGGGTCCGATGATGCCGAAGAATTTTTTCTCCGCAAAGGCACAGGAGAGATTATGTAGTATTAGGGAAGCGTTATAGCCAAAACACAGGTTTCTAACTTCAACAATATTTTTTGCCATATCCTCTCTATTTTCTATAAAGATATATAAAGAATGGCACCCCCACCAATGATGTTACAACCCCAACCGGCAGTTCATAGACCGTTATTGTTCTTGCCCCGGTATCGGCAAGGAGTAAGAAGATTGCTCCTAAGAGAAATGAGGCAGGCAGGTTATAAAGGTGTTTTGGACCAAATAGAATCCTTGCGATATGGGGAATAACCAGTCCCACAAAGCCAATCGCTCCTACTAAGGAGACGACGAGGCCAACCAGTAGTGTCGTAATGACGAAGATAATAAGGGAAAACCTCTGCGCATCAACCCCCAATCCAGAGGCGGCCTCTATTCCGGTAGATATAATATCAAATTCCCGATAGAATGTAAAGAGATAGGCAATAAGAATCAAAGAGAGAAGAATTATTCCAATAACAAGGAGGCGATTTTGGGGGGTAACTATTATCCCTAAGTAGCCCATTAAGAGATAAAGGACCTCATATAGTTCCCTTTTACCCATCACCATAATAATCATTACCAGAGAAGAGCAGAGAAAACTCATTACTACCCCTGCGAGGATAAGACGGTCGCGCAATAAGCCACCTTCTATTCTGGCGATTGTGTAGACAAATAGACCGGTCCCCAGGGCACCAAGGAAGGCGAATAATGGGCTGAGGGTGTTAAATAGGACAAGACCGAGTGAGGCACCAAGCGCAGCACCGGATGCGGAACCTAAGGTGTAAGGTTCTATCAGGGGATTGCCAAATAGTCCCTGAAGCACATTGCCCGTAAAGGCAAGAATCCCGCCGGCAAAAACGCCAATAATAACCCTTGATAATCTCAGTTGGAAGATTTGGGGTGTTAAATCGCCCGGACCAACCAGGATTCCAACCCCGATTGCCAGTCCCAGCAAGATGATAATGAATAAGATTCTATTCAATGATTCTCTTCAATTCATTAAATCCCAATACCAATCTTGGCCCGGGTCGCAATAACCAATCTTGATTTAGTTCCTTATAGATTCTTTTATTTTTCATTGCCGAGACTCCCTCCCAGCCGATTCTTTGTGTAATCTCCCCGGGATGGAGAATGATGACAATCTCCGGATTCCTTTTTATTACCTCCTCCTGTGTAACGACCGGGTAGTCCTTCTCTAAATCGGCAAAGATATTCTCCCCCCCTGCCATTTCTATCAACTCATTCAGGAAGGAGTTAGCACCAATTGTGATCAGGGGATTGGGTGAAAGTTCAACATAGACCCTTTTCCTATTCCGGTTTGTAGGTTTAAGGTTTGATTTCATAAACTCCACGATTGAATCTGCCTCCTTTTCCCTTTTGATAATTCTTCCGAGAGAGATTATCTCATTATAGATATCATCCATTGATTGGGGTGAACTGACAAAGGTCTTTACTTTTAACTTTTCAAGTTCCTCCTTTATTCTCCGTTGCTCCGGGAGATTCAAGATAACAAGGCTCGGCCTTTTACTGATGATTCGCTCTAATGAGGGATGGGAAAAGTCGCCCACTTTAGCTATCCTTTTTGCCTCCTCCGGATAATCACAATAGGTTGTGACACCAACAAGACAATCCTGGGCATTAAGGCTAAAGATGACCTCAGTCATTGCCGGCGAGAGGGAAACGATTCTAAACTCACCTTCAGATATTGAATCCTTGCAGGAAAGGAGCAGCTGGGCAATAAGTAGGAAGATTCTGCACCCTATTTTGAAGGGTCCCTGTCTCATATTACCAGAAGATGCAGCCCTTCACCTTCTTTTTACCCTCTTCTATCAATTCCTCTTTCTTCTCTTTTATCTCCTTTTCTGCCTTCTCTCTTAAGGCATCAAGGATCTTGCCTCGGTCAAGAAAGTCTTTGTAATTTTCAGCGAATCTTTGGATTTCTTCTATCGGTAATTTTTCAACCAGTGGTTTTAATTCACCCCTGGCAATCTTTGCCTTGAAATTCTTGTCAAGGAGAATCTCCTTGGCACCTTCAACCAGACTCTTCACCCTTATCTTACCCGCAAAGACACTGAATGAACTTGTGCCATCCTTTTCTACACTGGTCTTAAAGATTGTTCCCCGGATATATGCCTGTGCTGCATCGGTTCTCAACTCAAACTCATCACCCTTATTCATCTTTGTAACCTTGGTAATGACTTCACCAATTGAGGCAAAGATTCTTTGAAATACCCCCTTCGGTGTTGTCTCTTTCCTCTCAATCCTGATACTTGAATTGGGCTCCAGTCGGACCAGCGAGTAATTAGAAAATTGAATCTCGCATACCGACTCTGAATATGTGGTAATGATGTCATTAACCAGCAGGGATGCGTTTAATACCCCTGAATACTTCTTGCCTTCCCTTTCAATTATCACATTTCCAGCAATGTATGAGATCTTTGCTGGAATATCAGTTGTAATTAAGGATAAAAAGAGAATTGGTATTATGCCCATCCTTACCTCCTTCCAATGTGGTCATTACCTGTTCTGGATTGCCCTTTTATAATGGAGCATCTGTAGTAAAATTAAAGGCAACCCAACAAGAAATCCATAGAGTAAAAGAAGATATGAGTCATAGCCCAGCGCCATTGAAAAGATTGCCAGTGTGATGCTTAAATAAAATCTTGTAACTACCGGGTGCATCTTGGTTTTTACTTTAAGACTTGTTTCGCGAAGGTAAATAGAATATATTAGTAGAAGGACCCCAATTATCGGAACAAAGGGCGTATTGCTAATGCGATATTGATGCCACCAGACAATCGTAGTGATACCAAAGACAAGTGCAGAATAGAAAAACAGTGCAAACAATCCCCTTAAGATATAATTATGTGCCTCGGGTGGATAGAAATTGGGTTGAAAGAATAATCTCTGCTGGTAATACTCCTTACAGAGCCAGGCAACCAGGAGCATTGTGTATAGATAAGAAAATAGAGAATTTTCATAAGGACTCAGGCAATTGTAGAAGAACAGGGCCGAATAAAAGAGAATGAATAAAATCCAGGCGAGGCGTTTGTAAGAGATTTTGTTCTTCATCTTATTAATAAAAGATTAAATCAAAGAGATACTCGCCATCCGCAGCGGGGACGAGGACTCTGTTTTTCTTTTTGAGTTTACCGTGCATAAAATACTTATTGTCCAAAGAAACTTTTTGAACTTCTTCTTTTGTCAATTCGGTTATTTTGAATCTTGTCTCGCAGGCAACATTATTTAAAAACTCTTCAATTGATAAAGAATCTTTCGCTATCCCATCTTTTATAATCCCTTCGGGATAAAGGATAACATCTACATCCCTTTTTTCCCGAATCCTTGCCAAGACAAATTCAGTTAAGTTTTTACCTTCAAGACCGACCTTCTTGGCTAGGGTGCTATTTAATAGCCAATAAAAATTTTTAATCTTACGGACTGCTTCACTATCTGGTTTTATCTCAAGTCTTTGGGTTATTGTATCCTGTAGAATTCTCTCTTTAATAATAAAAGTTATCAGAGCGGGTGGGGAGGAAAGGGTTTTATTATCAACAATCCAGAGCACATCGCACCTCTCTTTTACTAATGCCAGTTTAGTCTCTTCCGCAATCGTCAGTGAGTCCTTATTTTTACTGAAGATTCCGAATCTAATACCTTCATAATTCTTTATTCCATAGCCTAAATTAACCGGAACAGAGAAGAAGT
>CBFGJQ010000422.1:0-9243 GCA_965649095.1 Caldifarciminota bacterium
TATCCTCTCCCTTTTCAAGGGAGAGGGGAGGGTGAGGGTTGGGGTTTCAGGGGCTTTAGCCCCTGATGATATGTTCACTGAATAATTCGCCATAGACCGTGGTGGGTAAGATTATTTTTTTGATTTAAATCAGGTACTTGACAGATTGAATATTTAGATTATAATTATATACTCTGGTAAAAGGAGGCAAGATGAAGAAATTTATTATATTTGCCATTATCGTTAAAATTGGACTCTGCACCACCATTACCATCTACAGTGATTGGGGCTGGGGATATTACTACTGGCTATTTGGCTGGATTGGCCCAAATCAGTCAGAGGGTGTTACCGCCGCCGGCTACAGCGGGAGCACTGAGTATCGGGGATATACCCAGTTCACAATGCCCAGTTATCCGGGTCAAGGGACGGCAATAAGTAATCTCACCCTCAGGCTCTGCAATAATACCGGCGGAGCCAATCTCACAATCAATATAAATCGGGTAACCTCCGATGTGCCGGGTGGAGATGAGTGTGGGGTGCCGCCATTTTATCTCTCAAATCAGCCTGTAAATAGCGGTAGCGAAGAGTATACCTATTTTGACCTCACTCAGACCCAGGCAAAGGATGACTTTCTCAATGCCTGGCAGGGTGGTGCTAACTGGTTTGGTCTTGGCTACAGCGGGACCGGCCCGATGCACTTCTTCTATGCCTGCTGGTTTGACCCCTATCTTGATGCGGCGCTGATTATCAATTATACAATTGGAATTGATGAAAAGAAGGGCGGTCTTGGGTCAGAGGGGATTACCCTTTTTCCAAATCCATTCCGGAGTCAATTTTTAATCTCGCTTCCCAGTAATATGGGGGATATCGCTGAGGGAGCGATTATTAAAGTTTATGATGTCAAAGGAAGGGAGGTGTTCTGTCAAAAAGAACCAGCGGAGAAGCGAGAGATGATAATTGATACAAAAGACCTTCCCGGTGGGGTCTATTTTGTAAAGATGAAGAGGGGCAGTCTTAACGAAATTAAAAAGGTCATTAAGATTGAATGAATTCATTACAGAATGGGCGGGTAAATTGAGGTAATAGGAATTTCAAAAATTCTACTGAATGTTATAAATAGACTTAAGTGTAAATAGAAGAATTGACAAGAAAGGGGGTAATATGATGAAAGGGATGATGCCGGCAGCAGGGGGCATAATATCCATATTTTTAATAGCCGGACTATTGTCCGCAGAACAGTTGGAGAATCTGTATCAGCGGATTGAAAGATTGGAGCAGGAGAATAGAGAACTGAAGGAGAAGCTAGACATTATTGAGAATCTCCTCTGGGCTAAAGGGGATAATACCGTCAGGGATTTTAGCGGTTCAAGGGCATGGCTGGAGCCAAAGATGGGCTGGTTCAATGACTACACAAATAACCGAATCTATGCGATAGATACCTCTGGTGCAAATTATAAAATGAATGTCGGGATTGGCACAAATGCGCCACAGGCGAGATTCCATCTGGTTGGAGATTTCTATAACCAGGGTTTTGCGGGTGCAAAGAGTAACTATGATCCTGGTGTTCCCGGCTGGAATAAGATAGACAGTCTGATCATCACCACCCATGGAAGCGGAGAAGATAGCTCTGTAGTCTTAATCTTCGCCCATGTGCAACAGAGTTGTTCTAATTGGGCAGTTGATATGTTCATAAGGGTAATCCGTGATGGTTCAACTGTTGTGGGCATCGCTGATGGCGGCGGTTATTATGATAGTGTGCAATCTGGTTATATTGGTGCGACACTTGTCTCATACGACCAGCCACCTGCAGGTAGCCATACATATACATTACAGATAGAAAACGCCTGGTCCGGCGCCCTTGGTTATAACTTCTTTGTCATTGAATTGAAACGATAAAAAGACTTGCTATGATGCAAAAAGGGAGAAGAGGCTTAAGATGGCTCAATATGGCAAAAAGGCGAAGAGGATAAAAATGGCTGCCTTCTTTCCCTTCTTGAGCCATTTTGAGCCCTTTTACCCTTATATTTGGATAATACAAGGAGGTATTATGAAGAGGTTATTTCTATTGATATGCATCATCGCAACCGCATCGGCGGTAAATGTCACAATCCACTGGAATGAGTGGCCCTATGGTGTAGAGTGCATTGGGAACTATTTTAAGTGGTGGTATAATGGAGACCAGACAGTCTCCTGTCCACAATTTAATTCCAATGATACCATCTGGGACTTCAAGGATGGTCCAACCAATGCCACTGCTGAGAGTTATATAAGGCCAAAGTCTGAGGCATCAGGAAGCCCACCTGCCCAGTGCACATACGCAGAGAAACAGGTCCTCTCCGGTTCTACATCCTGGGGTTATGAGCATAAGGATACAACTGGCACAACCCAGTGGATGTGGTTATATGGATTTTTTGCCTCAGGAACCCAGGTTAATTATGACCCTCCATACTACAAGGTATATCAATTCCCGATGCAACTCGGCACAACCTGGAGTTCACAATGGGGCTGGGATTATATGGGTGTTGATTATATCCATGAATACCGGAATACAACCGTGGTTGCCCAGGGCTGGGTAAGGGTCCCCCTTGATACAACCCAGTATTTCCCCTGCCTCGTGATGGAGACATATATGCATACCTGGGATGACCTGGGCTACATTGATGATGAATATCTTGTTCATGAATGGGTCTCGCCAATCTACGGCTCACTGGTGACAATTCAGAGCACGGAAGGTAATACCAATCCCGGCTTCACCACTGCCTCATATTTCTTCAGGATGAAGGAATACTATTCAATAAATGACCTTTTTCCGCCAACCTTTGCCAATACCACAATCATTCCTTCCGGGTATAACTTTGGACCCTATCATATCTCATCCACAATCACCGACCCGGCCGGTATATCTACCGATTCAATCTATTATAAGATTGGAAACAATCCCTGGCAGAGCCTTTACCATGACTCGGTCATTGGCGATACCTATCACTTCCACATCCCCCAGATTTCGGCACCGGATACAGTCAGATACTATCTTGTTGCTAAGGACAATTCTAACAATCACAACCGGGGGACCGACCCGCAGAATGCACCTACTCTGCACTATAAGTTCTATGCCAATGATCCACAGAATGACCATACACCGCCAGTGATTACAGGCACCACCGTCTGGACCGATACTACATTTTTAGGTCCCTATCCGGTTTCATCAAATATTACCGACTCCTGCGGCATTGATTCCGCAAGTTTATATTATCGCTTCAATGCCAATCCCTATCAGATTATGATGCCGGACAGTGTTCGTAATTCAGTATATTATTTCCATATTCCCCAGGCAACGCCCAATACATTCATCAGGTATTACATAAGGGCAGTTGATTCATCGCCCAATCATAATGCCTCCCAGGACCCCCAAAGCGGTTATTATGCCTTCAATGTTGAGGATGGCGAGCCACCGCAATTTTCCAATACCACCGTCTGGCCGGATACAAACTTCGGTGGTCCATTTCCTGTTCATTCAACCATCACTGACTATTCAGGAATCTTCCAGGCCTTCATCTTCTTCAAACTCGGCACAGCCGCCTGGGATTCCCTCCCCTATGATTCAGCAGCTGGCGCTCTCTATCACTTCCACATTCCCCAGGTTTACAGTTCAATGGCGATAAGATATTATCTCAAGGCATATGATGCCTCACCCCGCCATAATGTGGCAACCGACCCACCGAATGCCCCGACCGTGACCTATCTCTTCTATGTATTTTTAGGGATTGAGGAGAGGGCGGATGTCAATCTTGAACTTAAAAGGGTCTTCTGTAAGACAATCAACCCAAAGGCAGTGGGTTTTTATACATTCGGAAAATATCGCCTTGAGGTTTATAACTCCCTCGGGCAACTCGTTGATGTTGTCTCAGTGGGAACGGGTCTTGGTGAAGAGTGGCTAAACTATAACTCCCAAAGCCTCCCGAGCGGAGCTTACTTTCTTATTCTGAGAAACGGTGACCGGATAGATATTAAGCAATTTATGGTGATAAAGTGAGGAGGCAGTGGCTATCCTTCTCTTCTTTCTAATCCCACCGGTTGAATACTACAACAATCTTTTAAAAGACTATAAACCACCTTACTATGAGATTCTTGTGAAATTTAAAAGCCAGACCAGCATAGAAAGAATGGAAGAGATCCTTAAAGATATAAAGGGGGCTGAGGTAAAGACCAAGCCTTATGCCCCCTTTGTCTCAATCCGACTGAAAGATAGAAACGAGGCAGTCTATAATTATCTTAAACCAATGCCGGAGGTTGAATACTTAGAATGGGGGAAGTGGTTCAAGATTGATTTTCTTCCTGTTTCTTGTTGTGACCTGCGCTTTATTCCCAATGACCCATACTACAGTTGGTATCAATGGCACCTGACGAGAATCGGAATGGAGAATGCCTGGGATGCGGAGACCGGCGATTCAACCGTGATTATCGGCATAATAGATACTGGTGTTGCCTATGAAGACCGCCCGATTCCTGATTATGAACGGGGTGGTGTTGACCCTGGCTGCTCAACCTATGTAAAGGCTACTGATCTGGTGAATACAAGATTCATTCCGGGCTGGGACTTTGTCTATGAGGACTCCTTTGCCAATGATGACCATGGCCATGGCACACACATCTGTGGCACGATTGCCCAGACGACAAACAATAACTTTGGCTGTGCCGGGATTGCCTTTGATTGCACGATTATGCCCATAAAGGCATTCAACTTTTTAGGCTTCGGGAGTGAGGGTGATTGTGCCTTTGCTATCTATTATGCCACAACCCATGGGGTAAGAATTCTCAATATGAGTTTCGCCCAACCCCAGGAGCCGGGGCAGATCTTTCGGGAGGCAATTTTGTATGCAGCAGAGAATGGTGTGATTATGGTTGCTGGCGCGGGTAATTCAAGTGCATCTGTTGTCTATTATCCGGCGGCATATCCGGAAGTAATTGCAGTTGGTGCCAGCACCTCCTCAACTCCCGATTCATTAGCCTATTATTCCAATTATGGTGCAAACCTGGAACTGGTTGCACCCGGTGGAGATCTGGTAAACAGAATCCCTGACCCAGGCAACATCTGGGATGGAATTGCCCAGCAGGCAATCCTCTTTGGACAGTTTACCCAATCAGGTAAGGCAAAGCCCGATAGTTTGATCTTTGCGGTAATGCTCGGCACCTCCTGTGCCACCCCCCATGTAAGTGGTGTCTGCGGACTGATGCTCTCTTATGGTATCCCAAAAGAAAGGGTGCGGGAAATCCTTGACTCAACCTGCCTTGACCTTGGTCAACCAGGCTGGGATTCTATTTATGGCTTTGGCCGGCTTGATGCCTATGCAGCACTCGGTGGACTGGACTCCATACCTCCCCTTATTGAAAACACCACCATCCTCAATGATACTACATTTACCGGACCATATTACATCTATTCAAATATTAAAGACCTCTTCGGAATATCCAGTGTCTATCTCTTCTATAAAATCGGCGACAACCCTTATGATTCTACTCCCGGTGAACATTTGGGTGGAAATTGGTATCGGTTTATGATTCCCCGGGTGACGCCACCAGTAGTAGTTCGTTACTATCTTAAGGCAACTGATGGTTCACTCAATCACAACTTCTCATTTGACCCTCCCACCGCCCCCCAAATCCCCTATGCTTTTTTTGTATATCTTGGTATCAATGAAGAAGAAAAAGGGGGATTATCCCCCTTTTCTCTTCCGGGGGTGGTAAGGGCAAATACGAAGATAAAGCTCAATCCATCCTGTGCAATTGCGGTCTTTGATGCCACCGGCCGGAGACACTTTAATACCAAAGGCGTGAAAGATTTGATTTTAACCCAGCCGGGTGTATACTTTATTCTTTTTGACTCCGAAATAAGAAAGATTGTCTGCATCAAATAGTTTTAACAGATAGAGCGTATAAGAAATGAAAAAATGTAGCGCCCGACTTCAGTCGGGCGAAGTTGGGTTTTTGGTCCGATGCCCGAGGCTTATATATGGCAACCCTTAAGAAATTTCTTGAGGAGATTGAATCTCAGAACTTAAAAAGGACCTTTTTAACAATCTTTCTCTGGTTATTCTTGAGAATATTCCTTGAGTCAGTATTTGAAAGTTCCCACTACATAGGCTATATCCCATTCTCCTATAAGGCATTGGTTATCTATTTCCTCCACTATCCCTGTTTTTATCTCAGTCTATTTTTGGGTATTGTAATAATCACCGCTCTTATTATTAAAGAAGATGTCAGAAAAATCACCAGTGCCTTTGCATTCGGTTTTGGTATTGTAGTATTTGTGCCACTTATTGACTGGATTTTCGATGGAGGTTATAAGATTACCTATCCCCTGCGGATTGGACCTTATCTTCTGAGCGGTCTCAATCCATTCGTATCAATAATTGAATATGGTGGCTCACCAGGCCAGAGGATTATATTCTTTTCTGTTTGCATTCTCGTTGCCTTTTATGGATATTTTAAGACAAAAAAGATAGTCTCAGGCGTTATTCTCTTTTTTATTCTCTATTTTTTGATTATCCTTCTGGGCGGAATGCCAACCCTGCTGGCTGGTAATAGGCCGGAAGATGTCTATATCACCGGCGGAATACTATATTCTGATACCCAGAAATATACTGCAATATTTATCTTGCTCTTGATCCCCTTTGCAATTTTATATTTTTATCTGCTTAATAAAAGGGGTTTTAAGTTACTTATCTTATCAATTCGTCTTGAACGCTCAATCTTTTATGGGGCAGTTGGTCTGGCCGGTCTCTTTTTGGCATTGCAACAAGCCCCTTACTTTCCAGGGATTTCATTCATATTTGACCGCCTGGGATTGGTGATTCTGTTTCTGGCAATCTTTGCTGGCTTTAGTGGAACATCTGTCGTCAATGACCTATTTGATAAAAGGGGTGATTCAATCACCCGCCTGCGCAATCCCCTCTTAAGAGGCATTGAACCCCAATATTATCTTGTGGGGGGGACTCTCTTAAATATATTTGCCCTGGCGCTTTCTCTTATTTTAGGTTATGTTCCATTTTTGCTTATGTTGACCCTTTTGATTCTTGGGCTATTATATTCAATGCCGCCCGTTAGATTAAAGCGCATCCCGATAGTTTCAAGTTTTACCCTTGCCGTTGCTATGGTATTGGCACTGGCAATGGGTTATTCAATCATCACGGGTGGAGAGGTATTTAATCGGATTCCGGGGTCAATCTTAAAGGCAACCCTTTTAGCCGGAACATTCGGTTTTACTGCCAAGGATATCAATGATATTGAAGGAGACAAAAAAACGGGCATTCTGACACTGCCGATAATATTTTCAGGCCAAGACCGAGGGCTCTTGCCTTTGCCGATGGGAATTGTAATTGGCTCCTCCTATCTATTCTTTCCACTTTTTATTAAAGAACTGCTCTCTGGTTCAGTATTCTTTGCGGTGATTACATTATTATACACAACGCTAATAAAAAGACCAAAGGAATGGTTCTATTTTTTATTGTTATATCTTTATGGCGGATACCTATTCTTTACCCTGAGTCGTTTGCCTAATCTATAAAGACAACCTTCCTTTGAATTATATCCTTTCCATTCTGGCTGAAATTCAGGAAGTATACACCTGAACTTATGCCTCTCTTATCAACTCCAACCGTATGCCTGCCCGCCGGGTATTCACATCCCTCCCTTGCCCAGACCAATCTGCCATTCACAGCGTATAGTCTAATTCCAATATTTGCCCTCTGTCCGAGTGTGAATTCAAGATTCAGGCTACCCGCAACTGGATTTTGGGAAATTGAAAAATTATTAACAGAGATTTGGGGCTGAACCTCTTTTATCCCCATGGTCGCCGCCCGATAGCAGAGATATATATTCATTGGTCTTGTCTCATTGCACTGTTGAACAATAATACTTGTATCATTTGCCCCTTCCCAGAAGGATGAGCCAACCTCAGCGGAGAAGGCAAAGAATTTTGGTTTCGCTATTGTATCACCATACATCCAGTCAAAGGTCCCGCCATTTGCAACATAGCCAACGGTCTGATAGGGATTACCATAGACATAATTATTGGGGAGACCAATGATTGTGGTCATCGTCTCTGCCATTGCAATGTAAATGGAACGGTCAGGCTCTGGCGGCAGGGCATTGATATATCCCCAGGGATAGATTAGATAATTACCATAGGAATGGTAGTCAAGGTTATACATAAAACTATCAGAGTTGCAGAGTGCCCTTATTGCCTGGGTCTCAGGCTCAGAAAATGGAGAAGGTCCACGATAGGTCTCATCGGGCGGGTTGGGACTTGAACCAATGTTGTCATATCCCCACATATATCCATAGTTGCGATTCAAATCAACCCCATCATAATCTGTGTCCATCTGCCCATTGTTGTTATTATCCCGGCAATTCTTCCTCCAGCCATTGCCCCAGGGGTCATTATATGTCTCATTAAAGACATAGCCATCAGGATTTGCTACCGGCACAATCCAGACCTCATCATTATTTACTATGGTTGTGGCAGTATCATTAGAGCCATAGTTCTGGACGAGATATTTTATGAAGTCTATACAGATAGAACAGCCAATCGGTTCACGGGCATGGTGGACTGCTGAGATCAAGACCCTCGGCTCTGGTTCTTTCTGACCTGGATTATCAGAGACCTTCATTGCCCAGATATCCCTCCCCTGCCAGGATTGCCCGATGCTTACCAGGTGGGTTAAATTGGGATATGAATTGTGAATTTGATTTAACTCCTGAGCCATCTCATTGTAAGTGTAGTATTTACCAAAGGTCATACGGAGATGGCCATAGTTTGTTTCAAGATAATTTATTATCTCAGGATGGAGGATTTCAATCTGATATCCGACATCGGTTAACTCCGCAATCTCCTTTTCATCAAGAAAATACTCAAAATAACCGGCGCGGGCATTTCCGGTGAGGATGTCGTAATTTCTTCTCAAGAGTTCCTGCCTTGCCGATTCACTATTATAATACACCCTCACCCACATCGTGGTGGAGAATAGAATTATGGGCAGAAGGCAAATGAGAATGGATATTCGTCTCATTGATACCTCCCGATTAAAACAATTATATTTATAAAAATGCCCCCTGTCAATACTCCGATGCAAATTTTCAAGGGGAGAATCCCCTTGAGGTAATAGTAATTTCAATAATTCTAATGGAACCCTCAGGCTTATCCTTTCCCTTTTCAAGGGAGAGGGGAGGGTGAGGGTTGGGGTTTCAGGGGCTTTAGCCCCTGAT
>CBFGJQ010000423.1:0-21075 GCA_965649095.1 Caldifarciminota bacterium
TCTCCTCATCGCCATTCTCCCATGATCATCTGGAGCATCGGGCGATTTTAAAACCCGATTATAGACTGTATCAATGTTGGCTGATATTGGAGTCATAACCGCACAAGTGCGGTCAGGCCAGGATGGAAAGCCTGCTCCCGGAGTAGCGGATTACTCCGGTGCAAAAAGGGGGATTTATTATCCGTTTGCGTCTTCAGGTAATAGAAATTTTTGAAATTCCTATTACCTTTTAATAACCCAATTTCGGTAAGACTATTTTTGATTTAAACCGCCGCCATTGACTTATTTTCTGAATTTAGATATAATACCTTATGTTGAAATATGTGATTAAACGGAATGGGTCAATCAGTGATTTTCAGCCCGAGAAGATCTACAGGGCAATTGAGCGGGCACTTGTCGCAACCAATGAAGACCCAAAACTCGCCAAAAAGATTGGGGATGAGGTAATTGCCGAACTTGAAGTAAGATTTGGAATGCTTAAACCCCATATTGAAGATATTCAGGATATTGTCGAGGAGTGTCTGGTGAAAAACAATAAATTTAATACTGCCCGGGCATATATCATCTATCGTCAGTTAAGAACCAACCTGCGCCAGAAGAAGGAGGTGATGGGGATTAGAGATTCACTCAAACTTTCATTGAATAGTTTAAGAATTTTAAATGAAAGGTATCTATTGCGCGACAATACGGGCAGGATAACAGAGACCCCGCAGGAACTGTTCAGGAGGGTGGCAAGGGCGATTGCCCAGGTAGATTTGAATTATAAAGAAGATGCCAATAAAACTGAAGAGGATTTTTATAGGATTATGTCCAATCTTGAGTTCTTACCCAATTCACCAACCCTGATGAATGCCGGGACTGAACTCGGACAACTCTCCGCCTGCTTTGTCCTGCCCATTGATGATTCTTTAAATAGTATCTTTGAGACATTAAGAAATACTGCCTTAATCCATCAATCCGGCGGGGGGACTGGATTTTCCTTCTCTAAGATTAGACCGAATGGAGATCTGGTAGGGTCCACGATGGGGATTGCCTCGGGTCCAATCTCCTTTATGAAGATATTTGATAGCGCCACTGAGGTGATAAAGCAGGGTGGTAAAAGGCGCGGGGCAAATATGGGTGTCTTGAGGGTTGACCATCCGGACATTTTGGAATTCATCAATGCCAAAGAGAAAGAAGGGGTTTTATCCAATTTTAATATCTCAGTCGCGGTCGATGATGATTTTATCTTTAGGGCGATAAACAACCAGGGTTATGACCTTATCAACCCCCGCACCAGAACCCCGGTTAAAAGCCTCAATGCCCGTGATGTGTTTGATTTGATTGTCCTGTCCGCATGGAAGACCGGGGAACCGGGTATGTTATTCATTGATGAGATAAACCGGAAAAATCCAACGCCAGAATTGGGGCTCATTGAAGCAACGAATCCCTGCGGGGAGGTTCCCCTTCTGCCCTATGAATCCTGCAATTTGGGTTCAATAAACTTAAGCCGGATGTTTGTCAATGGTTCATTCAGTTACGAGAAACTGAAGGAGACGGTCCACTTGGCAGTCCATTTTTTAGATAATGTAATTGATGCGAATCACTATCCATTACCGGAGATTGAAAAGATGACCAAGGGCAACCGTAAGATTGGACTGGGGGTAATGGGCTTTGCCGATTGTTTGATCAAATTGAATATTCCCTATAATTCCAATGCGGCAATTGAATTCGCTCAGGAACTTGCAAAGTTCATTCAGATTGAATCAAGAAGGGCATCCCAACTGCTGGGTGAAAAGAGGGGTTCTTTCCCCAACCTTGAAAAGAGTATCTACCGGAATTCAAAACCGATGAGGAATGCCACCGTTACTTCAATTGCCCCAACCGGTTCAATAAGCACCATTGCTGATACATCATCCGGAATAGAGCCACTCTTTTCCGTTGGTTATTTAAGAAATATGCTTGATACTACAGTTATTGTCGTCAATCAACTATTTGAAGAGATTGCCCGCCGGAGGGGTTTCTATTCACCAGCTTTAATAGCCGAGATTGTCCACACCGGTTCACTCCAGGGGATAAAGGCAATTCCTGATGATGTCAAGAGGTTATTCCCGATCGCCCATGAAGTGGCACCAGAACTCCACATAAAAATTCAAGCCACATTTCAGAGTTATGTTGACAACGGTGTGAGTAAAACGATCAACCTCCCCGAAGGGGCAACCTTTGAACAGACCCGTTCCGCATTCCTATTGGCTCATAAATTGAAGTGTAAAGGGATCACGGTCTATCGCTACCGTAGTAGAAGGAGTCAGGCTCTGGAATTTGGGGATATTATTCAAAGTTATAAAAAGATTTGTGGTGGTGGCATCTGTGAGATATGAAAAGCTGCCCTCCCCTTTTTAATGTGCTTCAGCCCAGGTCTTTCCCATACCAACCTTTACCACTATTGGCACATCAAGTAATACTACATTCTCCATTACATCTTTAATCAATGCCTTCGCCTCAGCGATACGCTCATCTTCAATTTCAAAAAGCAATTCGTCATGGATGGAAAGTAAAAGCCCGCGCTTAAAATCTGCCGCCGCGAGTCTCTTTTCGATTTCAATCATTGCCATCTTTATTATATCCGCAGCAGTCCCCTGAATCGGCGTGTTTATTGCCGCCCTTCTTGCCGACTCTTTTATCGTATGATTATCCGAATAGATCTCGGGGAGGGGGCGGCGGCGGCCAAATAGGGTTTCGGTATAACCCCTCTCTTCGGCAGTTCTGATTGCCTCTTTGCGCCAGAGGTCAACATCCGGATAAAGGGAATAGTAGGTCTGGATAAATTGCATTGCCTCTTCCCTCGGAATATCAAGCCCCTGGGCAAGGCCATATTCACTCATTCCATAGATCAAACCGTAATTCACAACCTTTGCGATGCGCCGCTGCTGGTCGGTTATCATATCCTCAGGCACATTAAATACCAGTGATGCAGTGTGGTTATGGATGTCTTTATCCTCGCGGAATGCCCTGAGCAGATTCTTCTCTTTTGTAATATGGGCAAGAATCCTTAACTCAATCTGTGAATAATCGGCGGAGATGAAGGAAAAACCTTGTTCAGGGATGAATCCCTGACGCAGACTCCGTCCCAGTTCGGTCTTAATTGGTATATTCTGAATATTGGGATTTGAGGAGGAGAGCCTTCCGGTTGCGGTTCCGGTCTGATTAAAGGTGGTATGAATTCTACCTTCCCGGGCAAGTTCTAAGAGTGGTTCAATGTAGGTAGAAGTAACCTTTGATAACTCCCGGTGTTTCAAAATCAATTTGGGTAAGGTATGTTTTTGGCTCAATTGCTGCAGGACCTCCACATCGGTTGAATAGTGGGTCCTGCCCCGCTTTATTGGTGTCAACTTCAGCTCCTCAAAGAGGACCTCTGAGAGTTGCTGGGGGGAGTTGATATTGAAACGCCGTCCGGCAACCTTATAAATCTCCTCACTAACCGCCATTATCTCCTTCTCAATCTTCAGACTGAGTGACTTCAAATATGGGACATCAATCTTTATCCCCCTCTTTTCCATTCCGGCCAGGACATATATTAGTGGTTCTTCAATATCCTCATAGACCTTTGTCTCATTCAACTCTTCAAGCCTTTTTTTCAATACCGGATATAACTCGCAGGAGAATCGGGCAATTGCGGCCGAATCTGTCCCGGTGAACTTTTGCCGGTATTTGAGGACAATATCCTCAAAGCCATAGGATTTTGTATTCGGCTCAATAAGCCATGTAGCAATCTGAAGGTCAAAAATTGGGGGATTGATTGGGAATTGCTTTAATATCTCTTTAAAGTTGTAGCCAATCTTTACTACATTTGGGTCAAGGAGGCTTCTCTTTATCCTTTCGTAATTTGTCCTATAGACACAACCCTTCTCTCCAATATAAAAATCTTGCCCGGAAATGCCAATCCCGATCTCTTTTCCAAGCTCAATTTTGTTGTCCAATTTTTCAATAATGGCTATTTCGCTTTTGAACCTCTTTCCAAGTTCCCTTATAAATGAATGGAGTTCAAGGTCAATAAGAATGGGTATTAGTCTTTCCAAGTCTGGCTCCCGGGCTATTAAATTCTGGGGGTTAACCTTCAGGGGAAGATTACAAGCAAGGGCAGTGAGCCGTTTTGAGAGCATTAATAATTCCTCATTCTCCTTAAGTTTTATTTCCTTTGCCAGTGCCGCTGTTAAATCTGGATATTTTACCAAAATCTCCTTTGCCCTTTGCGGTCCAATCCCGGGAATACCCGGGATGTTGTCAATTGTATCACCGACCAGGGCGAGATAGTCACTTATCCTTTCCGGCGGGACGCCAAATTTCTCTTTTACCTTTGATGAATCATAGATTATATCCTGATACGCATCATATACATAAATATTTTTGTCAATCAATTGTAGCATATCCTTATCAGAACTGACGATATATACCACACCAAATTTCTTTAAGTTTACAGCCAGGGTTGCCAGGAGGTCATCGGCCTCGTAGCCTTCAATCTCATAGAATGGTATTCCTAAGTACTGGACAATCTCTTTTACCTTCTCTATCTGGAATGGAATATCCTTTGGTGGGGGAGGGCGGGTTGCCTTGTATTCCTTGAATAGGTAGTCCCGGAATGTCTCCCCCGGGGCATCAAATGCAAGGCATATTCTATCTGTCGTTAATCTCTTTTTTACCTTTTCTATGGTATTCAAAAAGCCGAATATTCCTGAGGTATTCTCACCCCGAGAGTTTCGGAGGGGATTCTTTATAAATGCATAATATGAGCGGAAGATTATGGAGTGGGCATCAAATAATAAAAACTTCGTTTCCATATTCAATTATATCCATTCTTCCCTTAAAAGGCAAGAGAGGAAGCTAATTGCGGATTATTCAATAATCGTAAGTTTTTCTCTAAAAAGTTGTTTAAGTTTCTTCCCACCGTATTGACACCATCTTCAAATGTTGTTATAATCATTCGTGAGGTTTATTGATGAGGCGATAGTCTATGTGGAGGCGGGTAGCGGAGGCGATGGATGCGTATCTTTTAGAAGGGAAAAGTTCGTGCCGAGAGGTGGTCCGGACGGTGGTGACGGCGGCGATGGTGGTTCGGTCTATCTTATTGGGGAAAGGAGGCTGCAGACCCTTTATGACCTCCAGCTGAAACCACACTACCGGGCAGAAAGGGGAAGACATGGAAAAGGAAAGGGAATGGATGGAAGAAAGGGTGAGGATAGAATAATTCCTGTTCCTTTGGGGGTGGTCGTCTACAGAGATGACTCAATAATCGGTGAGATCCTAAATCATAAAGAGAGACTCCTTGTGGCAAAGGGTGGGAAAGGGGGAAAGGGGAATCGCCATTTCGCTACACCCACGAATCAGACCCCCAGATTTGCAGAAAAGGGAGAACCGGGGGAAAAGGTTAAATTGAAGATTATATTGAAGTTGATTGCCGAGGTCGGTATCGTCGGACTCCCCAATGTGGGAAAGACGACCCTCCTCAATGCCTTAACCGATGCCCGGGCAAAGATAGGTGATTATCCTTTTACCACCCTCAATCCTAATCTCAGTGTCCTTAAGAACACTAAAAGGAATATTGTTGTTGCTGATATGCCAGGGATAATTGAAGGCTCCCATCTGGGGCGGGGACTTGGATTAAAATTCCTTCGGCATATAGAACGGACAAAAATCCTGATTCTGGTTATTGATATCTCGGTGCCTGAGCCATTGAGGCAGTATGATATCATTATTGATGAATTTCGCAGATATAATACTTCCCTTTTTGAAAAACCAAGAATTGTAGTATTCAATAAAATTGACCGTATTAAAAAAGTTAAAGAATTTTCCCTGGAGGAACCGGTATTTTATGTATCAGCACTAAATAGGATTGGTATTGAGGAATTATCGCAGAAATTAAAAGATGAAGTACTTCTTAAAGACCGATAAAGAAACGATTCTTAAGCTCTTGAAGGATAAAGATATAAATAAGAAGCTCAAGATTTTGAGGAGATTAGATGACCTATCGGACTCAGACCGCATTAGGGTTCTGCTTAAGATTTTAGAAGATAGCTCCTGGTATCTAAGAGAAAGGGCGACAATTGAACTGGCAAAGGCCGGTTCCAGGGTCGTTCCGAGGTTAATAAAATTGTGCCAGCGCGGCTTCTGGTTCACCCGGGCTGCTGCGTGCCGGGCCCTGGGTGAAATAGGTGCTTTAGATGCCCTGAGCACCATCATTGACCTCCTTTTGAATGATACAAACCCAACCGTCATTAAAGAAGGAAAGGATGCCCTGATGAAGATTGCGGAGAAGAATACAGAGATATTTGTAGAAAAACTGAATGAGGTAATTCTGAATCGGGCCCTGAGTGAATCACAGCTTTTACTCCTTGCAGAGTCCCTTCCCCGGTATGCTGAGGCACTAAAGGGAATTAGATTGAAGGTAAAAGGGAATGGATGAAAAAGACTTAAGAGAGGCACGTGATTTTATCGCACTTTTGTCGATCGAAAAATTGAATGAAACACGCCTCTATAAACTTTTGGAAAGATTAAAGAACCCGACCGCAATAATATCGGCAAAGTTTGAGGAACTCCTTGATATTGTGGGCGCGGAAGTTGCCCGTCAGATAACAAATCTCAAGATTGATGAAAAGATAAAAAGGAGATGGGAGATAATGGAAGAATTGGGAATTCGGGTGATTCCATACTATTCAGAGTTGTATCCTGAATGGCTAAAGGCAATTGAACATTTCCCGCCGGTCCTATTCGTAAGGGGGAAGATTTTGCCCCAGGATGAAATAGGGATAGGGGTTGTTGGCACAAGAGGGGCAACGGTCTATGGTAAGACAATTGCCCAGAATTTTGCCGGTGAATTCGCCAGGGCTGGAGTTTGCGTAATAAGTGGAATGGCGCGCGGAATTGATACCGCTGCCCACCTGGGTGCCCTGAATAATAATGGCCGAACCATTGCGGTCCTGGGCTGCGGCATAGATATTGTCTATCCCCCGGAAAACCGGACTTTGATGCAAAGGATTATAGAAAATGGGGCGGTAGTCTCCGAGTTCAATATCCAGACCCCGCCCCTTGCTCAGAACTTTCCTAAGAGAAACAGAATCATTGCTGGTCTATCAAAGGCGATTGTAGCAATTGAGGCAAAGGAGAAGTCGGGAGTGATGAATACCGTGGAATGGGCATTACAGCAGAATAAGGATATCTTCGCAATTCCTGGCAATATCTATTCCCGGACATCGGCGGGGACGAATCGGTTAATCAAAGAAGGGGCAATACCGGTTACCTCTGCCACTGAGATTCTAAATTCACTGGGAATAAAATTTACAAAGAAGGAGAGGGAGGTCCGGGAGATTATTTTCAGCGATAAGGAACGATTGGTCTGGGACTCCCTCTCGTATGAGCCAATCTATCTGGATGAGCTGAAAGAGAGGGTGGGCCTCTCCACCGCTGAGATATTAAAGATCCTTTTGGACCTTGAAATCAAAGGTATTGTGAAGCAACTTCCGGGGATGATGTTCGTTAAGAATCTTGAGTGAGGTCATCGGAATATTGCATCCAGTTGATGAATCTTACCACCGGAAGACCCCTCAATTGCTTCCTTCCTTGACAGATTTCACATTGTCATTATAATGTTGGGGGATGGTCGGATAGCCGCTCCGTTCTAAATTGAACGGGGAGGAAAGTCCGGGCTTCACAGGGCAGGATGCTTCCTAACTGGAAGGTTCTGGTCTGGCAACAGACCAGAAACGGAAAGTGCCACAGAAAATATACCGCCCGCCACCTGGGTGGCAGGTAAGGGTGAAAAGGCGGGGTAAGAGCCCACCGCCCTGATGGTGACATCAGGGGCACGGTAAACCCCATCCGAAGCAAGACCAAGCAGTCCTGACTGGAGTTGCCCGCTCCGTCCGAAAGGACTCAGGACAGGTAGGTCGCTCGATTCCGGTGGTGACACCGGAACCAGAGAAATGGCTATCTATATCCGCCAATCTTCGGGTGGATAAAAACAGAACCCGGCTTACGAACCATCCCCGCTCCCCCAGAAATGACCATTGGTTGTAGATACAGCAAGGGAAATCCCCCTATTCCTCCTTTACAAAAGACTTGCGATAATGCAAAAAGGGAGAAAAGGCTTAAGATGGCTCAATATGGCAAAAAGGCGAAGAGGATAAAAAATGGCTACCTTCTTTCCCTCCTTGAGCCATTCTGGGCTATCTTACCCTATTATTTGAAGGTAATAGGAATTTGGAAAATTCCTATTACCTGATAATGAAATTTTTCATTATAATAAAGAAAAGGGAGAACATATCATCAGGGGCTTTAGCCCCTGATTATGTTCAAGAAGATGTCTATCCGCTTCTTGCTCAGGTTTTAAGGGAAGGTGGTTATAAGGTATCACCAAACTCATTTGAAGACGGATTATTGATATTATACATTTAAGATTGCACAAAGTGAATGGTGATGTGATTCTCGTACTCAATGATTTGGGGAATGGACTCCATATCCTCCCTGCACAGTTATTCTTATCTCTTTGAAAAGACCTCTACATATATCTTATTCTTTAGTTCTTCAACCAATTGATTATACAACCTCTGCAGTTCCTGTTGATAGAGGTATTGATATATCTGGTCTCGCATCTCTTGAAAGGACAATATCTTTTCTGGAATCTTATCCCGAGCATAGAGGAGGTGAAATCCCTCCGGGGTTAGAATTGGTTCGCTGATATCACCGGGCTCTAATCTTTTTATCACCTCAGCGTAGGGTGGGGTGAACTGGTTTATAAAAAATTCGCCAAGGTCAATCTCCGCGGCATTTGAATATAACTTTGCCAGACTGTCAAAATCAGCCCCCTTTCGAATCTGCTCGCGAATCCTGTTGGCAAGATTTTCGCACCTTGTAGTATCTGCGGCGGTCATTTTGACCTTGATTAAAATCTGGCGGGCCAAAACCCAATCCTTTCCCTTATTCAATACCTCCACAATATGATACCCGAGCCGAGAAGGAAATGGTGTTGATACAATACCCGGCTTTAGAGAAAAGACAACCTTCTCAAACTCTTCAAGCGTCTCGCCCTTCCTTATCCGACCGAGCATCCCTCCCGTCTTTCGGGAATTCTCATCCTCTGAGAATTCTTGGGCGACAACTGCAAATTCAGCGCCACTCATCAATAATTGATATACCTCCATTGCCCTCTGAAAGGAACCCCTCAGTTCCTCCTCACCGGGTTTTATCGCCAATAGGATGTGGGCGAGTTTAACCCTTCCCGGAACCACCGCTATGGAATCTTTATTCTCTTCATAAAATCTTTTCACGGCGATCGGGGAGACCATAATCTTTGTCGCAAATCTCTTCTGGATAAGTTGATGCATAATAAGTTCGGTTCTGATACTTTCCGTATACTTTTTCTTCAGTTCCTCAATTGTCAGCCCCTGTTCTTCCAATGCCTTAAAAAAGTCCACTTCAGATGGAAACCTCTGCTTTACATTCTCAATTGCCTCTTTAACCCTTTCCTGAACTTCTTCGTTTGATACAGTTATTGATTCAAATTCTGCCTCCATAAATAATAGTCTCCGTGAAATCAACTCCCCAATCACATATCCACGCAACTCTTCGTAATTAGAAAACATCTTCTGTGCCAGGGGATCGTGAGAAAGAAAATCCGCATATTCATTGACCTCGCTCTCCAGGATCACATCATTGCCAACAACTGCGGAAATCTGTTCGGCAATGGTAGTTACTAAAAGAAATAAGAGGGGTGTCATCTTTTCAAGGGTGAAAGGTCGGTTATTATTTTGTAGTTTGTCTTCAGACTATCAATGAGGTGATTGACAAAATCCTGATAGTTCTTTGCTAGAAGGTAATTGTATATCTGCATCCTCAACTCACTGGTTAATTCAGCCTTTGAAAGAATCTTCTTTTTATCAAGCATCTTGACAATGAGATATGTCCCCTGAACATAAGGAATTGGATTGGATACCTCATTAATTTTGAGTTTAAAGATTTCCTCCTCAATTCCGAAATCACCAATCTTACCCCGGGGGAGATACTCAGTGATAACCCTGGGCTCTTCCGGATTTTCCAGCCTGGTCAAGGAACGTTCTCGGGCAATCTTGAAGAAGTCTGCACCCGCATTTATCTCAGCCAGGGTCAAAGTGGCAGATTCATAATTAGGAAGAACAATCTGGGCGAGTTTCACCGCATACAAAAACTCATCCTTATGGGAATTAAAATATTGTAATATCTGGACCTCGTCAACCGTAGGCTGACCAAACTCCCTCCTTACCAGCGTCATTGCCAGAAGATTTTTTTTATACTGTTCAAGGAGGATAACTATTGAATCTTCTTTATCTATCCCCTTCTTCTTTGCCTCAAGATATAAGACCTCCTGATTTATCCAGTTGTCAAAGATTCCCTTTATTGCCTCATCAGAAAGCCTTTTGTACTCTTCTTCGGGGATATATCTCCTAAACTCCTCAAGGGTCAATTTTGAGCCATTGACTCTAATCAGAACACTGCTCTCCTTTTTAGCACAGGTGAGAATAAAGGCCAAAATGGAGATTAAAATTATCTGGTATTTATGTATCTTCAATGCTCCTCCTTTGTGAATAACCTTGCAAAAACTTTCTCATTTATCTGCGGCTCATACTTTCTTCTCAATTCAGTAAAGAGGATTCGCCTTAAAGAATCAACCTGCATTTCACGCAACCGGGCAGTTATAATCGTATAGACATCATCAAGTCTCTTTTCCGGATAATCCGCTTTATGCTGCTGAAAGTAATCCAAGACCATTGCTGAGTCAACCTTAACCTTTTCTAAGATCCGCTCTGAGTAATACTTCTGATGAATTAGATTATCCAGTGCCTTGGTAAGTTTCTTTTTTATTCCGGGATACCTTTCCACCCGGGCCTTTATTGCGGCATCATATACCAGGTCTGGAATTAGTTCCCGCTCAATCAATACCTTTGGTTCAATCCCCGATCGCTTATATTGATACCTAACCGCATCAATTATAGTCCTTACTTTAACAAAAGAGGTATCATATTTTTTTACAACCCAGGTCTCTAAATCCTTCTCGGTGACGAGCGATTCGGGCTTGAGCAATATATCAAGACCTTCCTGGTTATATTCAACCTTTGCCCCCTTTATAATCTGCTGCACGAACTCCTCGCCCTTCTTTCTTGCCTGTTCATATTTGAGATTATTTCTAATATTTTCAGAAACCTCTTTATAGGCCGGGGTGTTTGACCTTTTATGTTCAATTACCTTAAGAAAATAGATGAAGTTGCCAAATCGCACCGGGCCGGCAATGCCACCCGGTCTTGTGTGCTTGAGCGGTTTGAGCAATTCTTCAGGAATTGAGAGGCTTGAGAAGGAACCAATATCCCCATCTTTTGTTAATGTATCCAGCGAATATCTCAAAAGTGAATCAAAGGGGACACCATTCTTTAATTGCATACTTATATAATTGGCAATTGAATCATTATTTTGAACAATTATCGCGAGATGATACTGGTCAACAATCTGATTATAGACCTTTCTAACCTCACTTTCCCTCACCTTTACCCTATCAATCACCTCTGCCTCATAATAACCACGCCAGATAATCTCCTTACGGTGCGCTTCAAAGGCTGCCTTTACGACCGAGTCATTTTCATAACCCAATGACCTTGCCTCTAAGATTATAAGTTTGTTGTTGATAAAGTCATCAAGTTTTTCCCTCACTCTTACCGAATCATCGGTAGGCGTAATCTGCTGTTCATCTTTAAAGTCAGCTGTTGTAAACCTTTCGCCTTTGATAGTTACGAGGACCTCATCACCGGCACAACCAATAATAAAAAAAAGAGTAAGGATAGGACAAAAGAATTTTGTCATCATTTAACCTCCACCTTTTATTATATCCAAAGGAGGGGTAAAGTCAATGGCAAAGAAAAAAAGGCCGGGAAGGGATTCTTCCCGGCCAGCCCTGAATGCCTATTTTAGCAAGATTATCTTCTTTACCAATGGTGTTGCTGCGTTAGTCTCAATCCTGACGAAATAGACACCGCTTGAAAGATGGGAGAGGTCAATATTCAGTAGACCCGTGCCATTAAGATTGTGCCATACCTTTTCCAGAACCCTCCGCCCAATAATATCATAGACACCCATTACGAGTCTTCCATTTCCATACCCGGTGTAAGCAAGGTTCAATCTCCCATTAGATACCGCTGGATAGAGAGCAAATTGTTTTGTTATCGCCTTCCTGCCTTCCTCTTTTATCCCCGGCCAGTTCCAGTAGCGATTATATGCGGTATCCGCATTTGCCTCCAAATCAGACAAATTTGTTCCACCAAGGATTGCAAAGGCAACAACCGTTGACTGCCCCGGGGCAAGGGTAATTGGGCCCGATGAATTGCAGGTTGACCAGTCATCGGCCGAAGTGCCGGAAGGATTCTGAATTGTCCCATCCATAAATTGAATCTGATAATTATCGGGGAGACCCTGATAGGGCCAGACATAGGTTGGATTGTTGATTATCGCCAGATTCCTTGCCGGTGTCGTGCGCGGGGGGTCAAGAATTTCAACACCAACATAAGGATAAGAGGAGGTGTAGTACATATAGGTCAAATTCCTTTGCGTCTGAGAATTACCATAGTTGGCGTCATAGGAAGCAGAAATATCCCAGTCCATAAATACGGCAAAATAGAGATTGCTTATCGTTGAATTTCCGTTATTGGTCAGGAGAAACTTCATAATCACAAAGTCATTGGCAGTTGCATCATCCCATGCCCAGGAATACTGTTCACAGACAAGTCCCATTGGGGTTGGGTGTCCGGAGTCATCATATCTTGCAGTTGCATACTCATCATAGCCGTAAGGTCCTGGTTCATACATCCGGCATTTACCGTCTGGATTTGTAGTTGTATTCCAATCGTCGTCATCTTGCAGGTTGGACTCATAATAGCGGTCAACACAGTAACTAGAATTGGTCCCAGCCGCAAAGCCACCATAGAAGAGATGATTAGAACCGGAGAATGGGTACATAAATCCAACTCCCGATGCCTGATTTGAACCCATAAATCCTAATGCGCCATAGCGGGTGACAGTAAACTGACAATTACCACAATTATGGGTTACAAAATCAAGTCCCGGGGTACCAACCGTGAGGGTAAATGTCTGGTCCCAAACAAATCCACCATCGGCAGTAATATGCAATGTGAAACCAATCTCTGTGCCATCGGGTGTGTTGGAGGCCGCGGTCATCTTGAACGGGTCACTACTGTTGCTTGCGGAACCACCTACTGGAATATTACCAAAATAGGAGGTAGAATCGCTTATTGTTACATATTGACTATTTGTCGTTGCCCGCAAGACTGCATTGACATTTGTTGCATTCACACTCCCACCATTAGAAAGGGTTGTAATAAGCTCCGCATATTCGCCCGGGTCCCAGACGCCATTTCCATTCTGGTCATTCAAGGTCTTACTGGCAATATAGATATATGGCTCATTTGCCGGAGCAAGACGCACGCTCATCTCCGGGTCGCCAAAGAGATTCAATTCAACTCCGCAGTAGTGCCAGGGCTCCTGGCTCGCATTCCAGATGAGATTACGATAGTGGTTTTTGGAAGCCCCATGGAGAATACCAATATGGAAGGTGTCTTTATGAACAACCGAATAGAAACAGGTGTCCATCTGCTCGGAAGGACCCATACTCGGGGGAGTCCCCCAGCCATACCTTGAGTTCATTATCGTGGCGACACAGCCATAGTCATCCGTTACTAAGGCCTCGGCAAAACAGTCATTATACTCATCAAAGTCACCTGAATAACAGGCAATTGAATTCAGGATTGTAGGCATCACATTGGTGAGGTATGGTATATCGGATGTTGTAAATACCGGTGAACCAGTTTCTGTATAGGTACCATACTGGTCCCCATGTGCAGCGATATGCATCAGATTGTAGTTCTGATTGAAGGCATTTCTCGTTGCCGGTGCAACCTGGTCTTCAAGTTTTGTAATAGTCCAGCCCGGAAACATATCACCGATGGCATTGTTAACGACACTTCCATGATAATTGTATTGTGAAAAGAGCATCACCGAGGGCAAGAGAATCTTCTGGATATAACTGGCGGGTGGATTGTAGATATATGTAGAATCTTTATTTAAGAAGTAATTGATTTCTGTCGCATCATCAACCGGTGGTCTGCCCACATAGATATCAAAATAACCATCCACATTATCACCGGTCACCTCACCATAGAGGTGATTTCCATTGCCGTCCCAGGTGCCGTCTAAATCGGAGTAGTAATAATCAGAGGCAAGATAATAAGGGTCGTAGTAACTGCAGTAGGCATCACGCTCAGGAACGATGTTATTATCACCACCCAATACCGCATAGATAAGCCCCTGGTTTGTGAAATAATCCTTCAAGAAATTGCGGATTTTTTCTTGATTGTCATAGCCAGTATAATTTGAATATATCCAGTCAGTAGTAAAGACCTGGGCGGTATAGCCTGCGGCAATCTTCCAGTTGGCAAGCCTTTGCCAGGCGGATTGGAGGGTAGAACTTGTTATTATCGCATAATTGCAGGCACGAGGTGGGTCTTTTTTTATTGGCGGCGAAAATCTTAAAACATCATCCTGATTCACCACAATCATCTTAACACCCTGACTAAAGACTTCCCTCTGCTTCTCTGTAAGCCGGATGAGATTGTAAACGCCTTCTCTGTATTGAAGATTTACTGTTATCTCAGTGGTCAGTACCAGCTTCCTTTCTCTGGGAATGTATTTTATTGGATTAACAGATATTCCGGCAATCCTGAAGCCACTCATTGAACCAGAAGTGAATGATATAATATCCTTTTCTGGATAGGGGATTGAAGAATTGTAGACCTCTGGTGCTGGTTCAACAAATGGTATATCACCTTTATAGGAGATTGGCCGGGGTGTTTGGACCGGACAGATATTGTATACACCCGGAATTTCCTCGGTCTTCTTTGAGAGAACCACCACATCGACTACTTCCGCATCGGGTGGAAGGACAAAGTTGGCAACGAAAAATGGAATTGCTGGTCTGCCAACTTCGGTATTTGAGACCCCGTTCTTCATTCTTACCACATCATATCCATTATATTCGGTAAAACTGAGGTCGTTTACCGAAAAATGGAATGTATGTTGTATTGACCCGGCGATCAGGACCACCGGGAATATCGTTAACATAAGGATAGGGTTTCTTCTCTTCATTTTTTTCTCCTTTCTTTGTTGTTTACGCAACCCGCGGATAGTCACGGGTTACGGCGCAGATTTACGGGGTTTAGGTATTTTTGCCAGCATCACCTCCTTCCTCATCTCAACAGAATCACCTTTTCCACCTTCTTGAAGTCACCCGCCTCAAGCCGAACAAAATAGACACCCGAAGGTAAACGACGACCTAAATCATCACAACCATCCCAGACAACCGTTGACCGCTCATCCCTGATTAAATCAGGGATTACCGTTAACCGAGAAAAGTCCCTAACCAAACGACCTGTCACATCATAGACTGCAAGGCTAAAACCCTGCCCCACATTCTCGGTAGATAATCTTATTTCTACCTTCTCTTTGAATAGATTGGGGAAGACCGTAATTTCACCAATGCTTAAAGACTTGTTTCCCTGTGCCATTGGACCAGAAGCGAGTTCTGTGGATTCTTCTTCATATTCATACTGGTAGATATAGATTGGACCTGCTGTAGCAAAACTGCCAGAGATTCTATCAAAAACCATATCAACACTACCATCCTGATAAAATGCCGGTGGAATCCAGAATTCCAATGTCTCAGGCTGATAAGCATTATACTTAACCAAATGCCTTGGACCATTATCAATCCTTACCCATTCTCTCCATTGACCTGAAGATTCGTGATAGGCAATTACCTTTATTCTATAGCGATACCCGGGGGCAAGCGGGAATTGATATGTAATTGTTTCATAGCCAATATCAACCGGAATTTGCCAATCAGGGATGAAACTATCTCTTTGAATAAGATAAGGCGAAGGAGTTTCATAACCATTAGGAGAAGTTAGATAAGCAATCTCAATACCAATAAATCTTATCGTCTCAAATTGAATTTCATAGGGTATTCTACTACCCTCCATCCAGATGACATAAAGATAATCTCCACCAGGAACATATCTCACAGCAGAATGTGGACACAAAGACAAAACATCAGGTGATTGACTGATATTGAAAAGTCGGTCTTCGGGACGGATTTTATAATAAATTTCAAACCAGTTATTCGCACCAGCAAAAGGTAAATCAGCAAACACAGTGAAAGGTCCGCCAGCATTTACAGGGAATATAGACGGTGTATTAGGGGTTCGACTGAGATCGTTCCAGGTATAATTTTCAGTAAGATGTCTTGACGCCCTATAGATTTCTTCTTGCATAGTTGGTGGTTCTTTATGTTGCCAGACCACAAAGACTGAATCCCCATAGCACTCAATAAAGGGGTGAGCGGATTGAAAGCCAGCTAAACCAAACTGATGTCCCCAACTCCGCCAGCGATGCCCGATTCTTCTCGTTGCATAATAGATTTCATTATCATGTTCCCACACCGCATGAAGCGTATCAAAAGCACCCCAAGTAATACAGGGGTGATTAAGCCAAGGGCCGCTTGGAGTTGGTGGATACCACCATCCTTCAAGCACAAGGTTTGTAACTTCGCCTGGATTTGAGATAGGGAATTTGAATTCAACAATGGAATTACCCATTCCGTTCGCCAGTTTATAAAGATGCACAAGGATGTGAACCGTGTCTTCTGGAATTTCAGGATGATTGGTTATTATCATTGAGTGCCAGCCAACATTCACCCAGAGAAGGGAATAGAAGATCGTATCAATGGGAGACCACTCACCAGTAGGAAGTTGCCTGCGATAATAAAGGTTACCTGCACCAGGGGAAGAAGTCCAAACTATTGAAGGTAAATCTTGACTGTCTAAACTTATTGCAGGAGAACCACCCTCTCCAATCACGAAAGATTCGGTCCAATGTTGACCACAGTCCGAAGAATACCGATAAATGACCTTGCCTTGATCAGTATAGACCAGATGGAATCCCTCACTATTGGGTTTTCGTGCTAAGTGTCGGTTTCCATTATATGCGAGTGCCAGTGAGTCATCAGTCCATAATCCACCCCTCACTGAAATTGAAGTCCTTGATGGAATATACATTGTTTTGGATGCGGTCACATTAATTGTGCCGGTAGTTCTCGCATAAATATGGAATGTTGCTTCACCTGATGGATTTGTGGTTTTAACCTCGTATATATCACCAACTTTATTTAAGCATACCACTGCATCAGGTAGAGGTAAACCACTACCATTGGTCACTTTAACTGTAACATCAACCCAACGGTTTACAGGGATTGTTTCAATGTGGGAAGCGATTAAAATCCCTGGTCGGCAAATCCAGACAGGGGTTGTCGGGTCGGCAAGATCATTAAGGGAGACGAGTTCATAACGGTGCAAAGTATAGGGCATCGGATGTGGCAACATACTTTTTGCCAATGATAGGGCAAGTCCTACAATGTTGGTCCCCCGACGTGGATGTTCACAACGGGTTAGTATCTCTTGAAAATATCTGTCAAGGATATCTGTTGCGGTTGTGCCTGGCGCAGATGGAGCATACCAGCCAACCTTTGTGTGTCCAAGATATGAAATAACACCACCATTATAGGGCGTCACAATGGATTCGCCAAAACAATCACCAGGCGAAACACTAAAATCAGCACTGAGACAAGAGGTTGAATACATAGAACTCCATTGCGGTGCATTCAATAAATACTGGATATCAGAGCATCCAAGATATTCACTAAATGGCGCGTCTGGCGCGACAAATATTCCACATTGGTCACCATGACCAGCATGATTTATCAAGTAAAATCCCTGATTGATATAATCTATACAAGCCTGCCGACCTATCCGAATATGGGGGGTTGTTCCGGCATAAACATCATCATACAAACCAAAAACAGAAATCACTGGTGAAATATCTGCAACACAGGAATCCTTAATCTCACCACCAGAGCATTGCCATGTCTGACCACTCATATTAGAACCCAAAAGTAGAAAATAAGCAATTGAACTATATTCCTGACCAGGGGTTTGTTCGTAGATGAGAAGTTTATTAATTAGTGATACTGCTTCAACCTCTGTTGAAACTGGAAGTCTACCCACAGCGACATCAGGGGTAAAATCGACACTGTCAAGATACATTGGTGGAGGTAATTGCTGGTCGGCAAAATTACAAAAAACATTATCAGCCGCCGGCCCCATTCCTTCCCAATCACCATCCCAATAGCCTTCAAGGTCACTGTAATAAAGGTCCGAAGGAACATAGTTGTATTTATTTTGAGGGTCTTCTATAACTATTCCCGTATAAGCGATTCTTGTTGGAATTATCTCTTCGTCACCACCAATCAAGACATATTGGGTACCGAGTTCCGAATAGGCATATTTGATGTATTCCCTTATCTTCTCTTGAATATCTCTACCTGGATAATTATCTTCAATCCATTCTTTTTTTATAACTCTTGTTCGCCATCCTTTGTCAATACGCCAATTAGCCAATATCTGAAATTCATCCGCCATCGCCTGATTTGTAATAATAATAAATGTCCAAGGACCACCCGGCCATGGCCATGGGGCAAATAAAGAATCAAGAACAATTGGTGGCGATATTGTAAAGACTTCTACCTGCTCAGGATTATCCACGATCATTTTTGCAGAATTTAGAATATCCTGGTGCTGTTTCAAACTTCTTCTCACAACCGGATAAGCAATACTCGGCGATAGCCCAAGAACCAGTTTTACTTCCAGATGGGTATAAAGCACAAGTTTTCTTAATGCTGGCCTATATCTAACTGGATATACTAATACATCAGTCAATTTAACTCCAGCCATATAATGGGATGAAGAAGATTTCACAATCTCATCAGGAAAAGGGTTAAAAGAATTATATATTGCTGTATCAGGAGGATAGAAGACACCCATCTGCATCGGTTCTGGTGGTTGCACAGGATAAACCAGATATTCACCTGAGATAACTACTGAATCGATCGCTATTATATCAAAACTGATAACTGCTTCATTAGTAGGAACACAGAATTTTTTTGAAACAACTGGCAGCATTGGTGCACCGGGTGTATTTTCATACTCAAAACCACCGATAGAAACAAAGGTAAATGTATCTTTTGGCACAAGTGATAGTTGAGACGGAAAAATCTCAACATTGAAATTAATCTCTGTGGCATTTATGATACCGCAGAGCACTGATAAAAATCCTATGTATTTAACCGTCACTCCTCCCTACCTCGCCAAAACAACCTTTTGAGTTATGCAATAACTCGTTGATTTTAAGATAATAAAGTAGATACCAGCAGGTAGTTCATAACCATAATTATCTTTACCATCCCAGACGATACTTGATACTTGATTCTGGATACTGAATGCAAGATTGAACGACTTAATCATCCTTCCTGTGATATCATAGATTCTAATGTTTGAGGCTAAGGGCGGAGTGCCAAGGGCGTTTAGCCTTTTATCCTCTGCTCTTAGCACTATGCTGACTTTATCAGAGGATGGATTGGGTATAATTTGAAGTTCTATTGTGTTAGCTAACTTTTTAGGGAAACACTTTTCATCAATAGCACCAATAATACTTCCCCGGGCAAAATAAATATCTGGTCCACAAAAACCACCTTGATGGAATGTATCCTCTCGAGAATCCGTCCAAACAACATAAATATCATCAGGTCCTTTTACTAAAATATCGGGGGAACTTTGAGGTCTTTGGGTCGTATCATCATTCACTCTAATATTTGGCGAATACCAGGTATTACCACAATCAGTGGAAAAGGTAAAGAAGATATCAGCACTATCTAACCGACAATCGTGCCAGACCACATACATATTCCCTGAGGAATCAATATCAAAAGATGGTAAACCGAGAGACTGACTGAGCGACTCAGAAATAGTTACCGGGAATAACCACGTTGCACCATTATCAGATGATTTAGAAAAGTCTATATAACCCTCGTTTCCCACTCCTCTTATCCATACACAACAAAGTTCTCTGGTTGTATCTATACAGATCCTTGGCGAACAATTAAAATAGTTTGTGTCTGGATTAACTTTAATGTCTGATGTAAGCCAGGTTATTCCACCATCGGTTGAAAAAGAAAAGAAAATATCCCAATCGTTTGTTAACCGATCGTCTTCCCATACCGCATAAATTGTATCTGGGCCACCAAGGCAAAAGGAGGGGTAAAGATTTTCACAGGAAACGGTATCATTAACTATTCTATTGGGATGGAGCCAGGTATTCCCATAATCAGTAGATTTGGTGAAGAAGACATCATAACCATTGCTTATCTCTTCATAATAGCAAGACCACATCGCATAAAGATTATCATTTCTGTCAATTGCCAACTCTACACCGCGTGTAACTGCACTCGCGGTTATCGTATCCGAAATTCTCACTGGAACTGTCCAGGTCTCACCGCCATCGGTCGACCTGGTATACATTATCCCTCCATACCCTAATATACCAAATACAATATGTAACCAACCTTGACTATCAGCAACAATCCGAGGCGAAGTTTCGGCATCCCATTCGCCATAATAGACCATTTTGTTCTGAGTCCAGGTATTACCCCGGTCTGTGGATTTGGTGAATGTAAGTCCCGGAAAATCGTGATATCCATAACGAAAGTCAACAAAGACACAATAGAGTGTCTCACCATCAGTGCTAATGCCAAGGGATGGGTCACCTTGAGACCAGCCCAAGGTATCATCATCTATTCTGATATTCGGGCCGAAGTCAACAAATGGCATAGCAGACAATTGGAACAAAATCAGAGCAGTTAACAAAAGGAATACCTTCATCTTAGTAGTATCGCCTTTTCGGTCTTCTTATAGCCATCGCATTCTAATCGCACAAAATAGACACCCGCAGGTAGTGTCCGACCAGTATCATCAGTGCCATCCCAGATAACCGTTGACCGCTCATCCCTGATTAAATCAGGGATTACCGTTAACCGAGAAAAGTCCCTAACCAAACGACCTGTCA
>CBFGJQ010000424.1:0-9036 GCA_965649095.1 Caldifarciminota bacterium
AATTAAAATGCTCGCCCGCGAAAAACTTAACTATATGGCGAGCAATCCAAAATTATTACAGGGGATTTTTTTAGATCTTATGTTGCAAATTTTATGAATTGGGCTATAATTATACTGACTGCAGTTAAAAATTCAATATATTCAACAAGATACATCAGGGGAGTTCCCCTGATGTATCTTGTATCTCTATTTTTTTCTATAATGAAAGACTTTTATTATAGAAGTATAGGAATTTTTCAAATTCCTGTACTTCAAGAATATTATTCTACTTAACCACTATTCTAACATTCTAACATGTTAGAATGCTTGAGACGACTGCTGGACAAGCAATGGCGAGGCAATCTTTGAGAGATGGTATTACTTTGCATCCGCACAATTCTTGATAGACGAGAACTCTTAATGTATTTGAATATCTCAATTAAAATTTAGATTTGATCATTTGATAATTTTAAAATGATCAAATGTTACTTAATTTTTCGGTTATCTTTCGAAATCCTTTGCAATATCAAAAGCAGTTTGTAATTCTTTTAATGCCTTGCCTAACGCCTCATTGAGTAAATTTATCTTTGAAGAAATTACTTGTTTATCTTCAGAAAATGATAATAATTGAGAAAGTGGAATATTAAAAGCCTGGGCAATCTTTTCTAAGCTAATTATTGAAGGATTTATCTCAGCCCTTTCAATTTTCCCAATAAAGGTTGGATGTAAATTTGCTTTTTCTGCTAATTGTTCCTGAGACAATTTTTTAGTTTCTCTTAACTCCCTGACTCTTTGCCCGAATTTTGTTAAAATTGGATTCTTTTCCATCTGTGAAATATAATCATTGTAATCCATATTGCCAGATTTTATAAGATACTTGACAAACACCTCATAATGTAATGTATATAATTACACACTTAAAAAGGAGGCATTATGAGGGACATCAGGAGTAAGGTTTTTTTCTTGCTTTTATATGCGTGCCGCTCTTTGACCAGCTTGACAATGGTCCCTGGCCAATATTTCAGCATGACCCGCAGCACACGGGCAGGGCAACATCAAATGGTCCACAAACTCCGGAAATTCTGTGGAGCATAGATGTCTCCCATGCTACTCCTTCCGTAGTCAGCTCGGATTCTACTATCTTTCTCGGTGCAAATTGGTCTCAATATATGGTTTATGACACCGGGGCAGTTTATGCGGTGAATCCGAATGGCACCGTTAAATGGAGACTAAATCTTGGATCTTTGAACAGTGTAGGCAATGTAGCACTTGCCAATGATTATGGTCGCGATTTGTATGTAAGTGGAGGGAATAAACTGATTGCGATTAGTGACACTGGCGAAGTATTCTGTGACGAGACTCTGCCTTTCCAGAATCAAAAAAGAAACAGTATTGTGTGTTCCTTCTTTCAGGATAGAATTATACTAAAATTTGATAATTCGTTAGAACCCCCAATTAGGGTTTGCCTTTATGATGTCTGTGGTCGCTTAATTATTGATAAATCCTATTATCAAAATGTTCAACTGTTGACGGTTGATGAACCTGCGATATCTGTTCTTGGCACTGGCGTCTATTTTCTTTCGGTTTCTGCTAAGAAAAATATCATTGGATTGTGCGAAACTTATAAAGCTATAAAACAGATAAAGACTTTACAAATTGTTTTACCAAAACGCTAGAAACAATAACTTCAAAAGTATACACTTTCCAGCCTATCTGAAAAGTGTATACTTTTGCCATTGACAATAAGACCTTTTTGGATGTAATGTTAATATGGCCTGGCATCCCCGTTTTTGCGGTGAAAATCTATACCATCATATCTATGTCTGGGGTAATGACCGTTATCCGGTATTTAAATTTGAACATCACTATAAAAGTTATCTTGAATTCCTAAAGCGATTTTCAAAAAAATTTGCAATAGATGTCATTGCCTATGCCCTTATGGAGTGGCATGTCCACCTTTTTATATTTGACAGATTAAACAAGATTTCTGTGTTTATGGAAAATCTTCACGGAGAATATGCTAAGTATTTCAATGCTAACACAAGAAGGTGGACATGTATTTGGTGAAAGGTTTAACAATAAAATTGTTCAACCAAACAACTACGGGCTCTGGTTATCGCGTTATATTCCCCGGCAACCAGTAGAAGCAGGATTAGTATCAAATCCAGCAGATTATCCGTGGACGAGTTATCGCCAGTATATTGGATTGGAACCTATTGAATTTATAAAGCTACGCATAATTCTTACTCAATTTGCAAATAAGATATATAATGCGAAGAAAATGATAAAAAGTTACGAAGAATTTGTTTTGGAGGGAACAAGACGGTTCTATTGAGTGGGATACTTCGAAATCCCCAATTATTGGTGATTTGAATTTTGTGCATGAGTTTACGAAGAAATTCAACTTGAAACTGTCTGGACTTGTTAACAAAGATGAATTGCTTCTGAGACTCAGTAATGAATTGAATACTACTGTGGAATGTCTACTTGACCCACAAGGCAGGTAAGAAAAAGAATTGCGACGTAGGGCTATAAAAATTTTATTGAAAAAGTATGATTTCAAAGCGCCACAAATAGCAAGACTATTAAAAATTTCAAGAATGGCAGTAATAAAAGCATTGAGATGAAAAAAACCAAAAGTATACACTTTGCAGACAGGTTAAAAAGTGTATACTTTTGATTTTCTTTCCGTCCCCAACAGATTTCCCTGGGTTTTAGTTATTTTTTCACCTGCTGTAAACAGGATACCCTTGAACTCGTTGATGCTTTTTGCGCGGTGTGATGAAATGTCAATGATGAGTTCGCTCATAACTTTAATTGCCAGCGGGTGAAGTTTGTGTGGGCTCGGTGCCCGCACTAAATACTTCACAGTGGTCACCATATAGATTGCGCAACAATCCTTCAGCCATCTGCGAACGGGCAGAATTATGGGTGCAGAGAAATAGAACTTTCTACTTTTTTATTTTTCCCTGATTCATCCACCACAACAGCCTGGGCCAGCCTGTGGGCCACAAACTGGTCCACTATTCTTTGAAGAACCCATGACCATAAAGTTGCCAAAGATTTGAGCAACCTTTTTACTACCACACTTTGGGCAGGAGACTTTTAATCCCTTTTCTTTTTCTGCGATTGTGGCATAAATTTCTATTCTTTCACCGCACTCGGTGCAAACATATTCGTATGTAGGCATAGAGCACCTCCTTAAGGATTAAGTTTTTCTTTTATTGCGGAAATTGCTTGCTCGGGTGTCGGTGTCCCCATAGAGACGACCTCGTCTTCGTCACCAATTGTAATGATTGGTAATGCCATTGGTCCAAAGGAGCGAATCAGGCGCAAGACCCCGAGGTGATTCTTCATATCCTCACCTCGTATTACATTGAGAATTTCGGTCTTTAGCGCCAGTTCCTTCTCAATGGCATTTTTTAATTTCTCAATCTCCTCTTCTGTCTGTCCGATCGGTCCACAGCAGGAAGTTTGTGGACCGCAAGGAAACTGCTGAGGCATCATAAAGATCCTCACAACTTTGTTGTTATTGTCCATAATAATACCTCCTTAAATTTTGCAATGAAAAAGGTAAGAAACTAACCGGATTGCAGACCCTCCCGATTAGGAAACTTACCCCTAGTCAGATAGTCAGCATAACGAGCGATAGTCTCAAACATCGTGAATCCCTTTTGTTAAAAGAGATTAAAGACATAACCGGCTATTACACAGCCAATAAAACTCAAGCCCACATAAAGAAAGAGAACCCTTGGTTTGAAGACACCAGAAAGCATCGCAATGGATGGGAGCGAAAGTCCTGGGCCACCTAAAAGATAAGCTAATGTTGCACCACCACCCATGCCCTTCTGGATTAGAGCAAGGGCCGTCGGCACTTCAACATAGGTGCAGACATAGGCAAGGACTGCAACGACTGAAGAGACCAAGACCGAATTTAGTCCTTTGCCACCGACCAGATTGAGCACAACCTGTGTGGGAATAAGAACCTTTATCGCCCCGGCAATAATTACTGCCAAGACAAGATAGTAGTTGAGTTGTAAAAAGAAATCCCAGGCTGTGTCCAGAAGTTTTTTAAGTCTTTGAAGAAAATTTAATTTTGTATCACCAGTCGGTAAGACAAAACAGGCACCGGTAACATCTGCTTTTGCCTCAGAGACAATAGGTAGATGCCACATCCCATCTTTATCCCGGTCAAGTATGCCCGCCTCACCTAAGAGATAGAGCTTTTCTTCTTCATTTGGGGCAAGTTTTTCAGTCGGTAGTCTACCTAGATTTTTTGAAAGTGCCATACCAATTTTGAACGCAAATTGTTGTAATTCTGGTGAGAGATTGGGAGTGATACCAAGTTTTATAAATCTTCTCAATAACCTCTCTTTTCTCTGCCATTGGGATAAAATCCCGCCAACAAAAAGGGCAATAAAGAAGGTTCCAATAATTCTGCCAATCGCCAACTTCCAGCCCAGGACACCAGCAGTTATGAATACCGCCGGGACATTTAACATTGGTGCCGCAATAAGAAAGGCCATGGTTGGTCCTAAGGGAATGCCTGCCTGCACCATACCCGCAAGTACTGGCACGATACCACAGGAACAAATAGGAATTATTGCCCCGGCGGTTGCCGCGGTAAGGTTCGCACCGAATCCACCATAACCCATTCTTTTCTTCACCTTTTCCCAGGGCACAAATACAACAAGTCCGGCGGCAATAAACATTCCTACGACCCAATACTGGAATAGTTCTACTAACACTGCTGCACCTTTTATATAGATAAACCATAAGACCAGAGGGATATTATAGGAAAGGGGAGTTGCGATCTCGGTTAATCTTGCATCTGCACCAGTTATGCCTTTGGGTTGCAAAAGTCCGTAATTAAAAAGCGCACCCATTGAAAGATTGTGGGTGTAAACATAAAGGACACCGGTTAGATAAAGAATTACCACGATCAAAAGATGAATCAATTCTTTTTTCTTCGGTTTTCTAAACATTTTTGGGCTCCTTTTTTGGTATATTCATGACCGTATGCTCGGTATCAGCAGCACTGAGACACCGGCATTCCACACGATATTATGGCTCACACTGCCGAGGAATAATCCACTAATATACCCTCTACCCTGACTGCCCATAATAATAAGCGAATAGTGGCCAGTAGAAACTTCGCTTAAAATTTCCTCTGTCGGTATCCCATAGGGTATTTTCATCTGGATGCTAATCGCACCTTTTTTCTCAAGTCGCTCTTTAAGCATTTCGATCCTTTCTGTATCAATTTTATGGCTCTTAACCATTTAGTGTGGAAGAAAGGCAGAGCCATAGATCCTTCAAACCACACCCGCGAAAATGCTGACGGATTATTCCACACCAGTCCTGAACTTGTTTCAGAATTTCAAAGACCAATCTTGCCAATTATATCTCAATAAATCGGCAATTATCAAGTGTTTTTTTATCTCTCTCAGGCGCTTAAATCCAGAATCCGTGGCCAAAATAATTGTTTTAAACATGATTAACCTCCATTTATTATCCCTTTCTTTTCTTTCCTAGACAAATTCTCAAATCCGCTTTTTAATCAGCTGTTTTTCTTTGTCTTACCCATTTTTATCTCCTCTTTTTTAAAATCATTGCTAATACCTTGCCCCATTCCCTGCTATTGACACCGATAACACATTTCCCGTTCCTTCGTAGGGACAGCCGCTTATTCAATCGCAGGGCGTCAAGAGAAAAAGGTTCTTCAGGTAGGGTTGATACTACTTTAATGCAAAATTTTTGAAATTGACTTTCAGGGTTTGCGATTGAATAATAGACCCACCTGCCAAGTTTATTCTCCTGAATAAGTCCAACTGATTTGAGGGCTTTTAGATGTCTTGAGACATTGTACTGGTTTTCCGAAAGGGCATCCATAATTTCACAGACGCAAATACCAGTTTTTGATTTAGCCAACAAGTGTATAATACGAAGACGCGTCTTATCTGACAGTGCTTTAAAAAGATTGATAAGCTCGTCTATTTCAACTTTTTTCATATTCATATATGCACATCCAAGCATATATAGTATAATTAAAAAATCAAAATTGTCAAGGGGAAAGTGCATTGTTGAATAATTACCCCTTTTTGTCACTCCTCTCCCTGCTTTTGCAGGGGTAAACTTGTGCCGCGAAAACGGGGAGCAGGAGTCCATAAATCGCCGATTTTTCGTGGATTTCCGCTGGAGTTTATCCCTTTGGATTCCCGCTTTCCCCACTTTCGTGGGGACGGGAATGACAAATAAAGATGTAAAGTGAATTATTCAACAAACCAAGGGGAAAGGAGAATCAGGTAGATACCATGTGTCCGACGTCCTCAATAAATTCATTTTTTATAACAGCATCTATTCCACTAATTTATATACTCACAGGATAGTTTTTTAACTAAATGGACAAAATCTTATAAATTATGAGATACTACACTTGTTAAAATTACAACCCGAGGGGATTACATCAGCACTGGGCACTGGTATGGCAACAATTTCTAAGACACTTTTATTCATTAAAACGATATTAATGAACTTAAAAAACTAGTTAAACGAATCAAATTCCATAAGTATTAATTTATCATTTTTACAATTGTTGAAGTGATAAAATGAATTTCCACTTCATTTTTGCATTGCGGAGAGAATCCAGTCTTTTATTTGATTTTTGTGGGGCACCCGGCCGGTTGAAACGAGTTTTTTGTTTATCACAAGACCGGGGGTAGCGACGATGCCATATTTGCTGATTTCTTTTAAGTCCCGGATGTGCTCAATGTCTGCGGGCAGATTCAACTCCTGAACTACACTCCGAACTTCTTTTTCCAGTTGCTCACATCGGGGACAACCAGGACCTAAAATCTTTATCACCAGCCCGGTCTCTTCTTCTTCAACCTCTTCACCACCGAATCTTCTGTATTCACGATAAAGGGCATTCTTATAATCTTCTTCTGCGCTTGAAGGAATGTAGTTCTGCTCTTTTGCTTTCTGTAAGAGAAAATCTTTCAGGGCATTTTCATCACCAATCTGGGCCTGTTTCGCGGACTGGAATATTTCATCCAGGCCGATTATTCCAATCCTATTGCCTTTGACTGTTATCTGCCTTATCTCCATACCCACCCCCTTGATTTTTATCTATTTGCCTGCACGGCAAGGATTATCATATCGGTCTTATATCGACAAGATAGATCATCAGGGGCTTCGCCCCTGAAACGAGCCTGGCCTGGCGCCGGGACAGGGTTCAGGGCAAGCTTTGAAAAACCCCCACTATATAACCAACCTTAGCGAGGATTATGTTCACACGCACTATTTTTCCTCCCTTATCGGTATTGTGTGAGAATTCGTGGTCTCCCTGCACCAGCCAGTTCTACACTCCAGCTAATTCCACGCTCCAATGTTATGGAGAATATGAAGAACAGGAAAAAACCTTTTCATAATCTATTGAATTTTCTATATATCGACATATGTGCATATGTGCAATTGCACCATTGTAGATATAGTCCTTTATGTTTCATAATCTACGGACTGCAGAGTCCTCCTAACAAAATTATTGAGTGCCTGTAATATTTTATTAAGCTCATCAGGGTATTTTATCCAGTAATAACTGCTATCTGATTTGGTTTCATATCGCACGATTTCCAAATGTCTTAACTGTGCTAAATGGTGAGAAACTGTTGACTGAGAACGTTTAATCCCTTTTACGATTTCATTAACAGTCAGCGGGCCATTTTTAAGGAGCAGGTTGACGATTGAGTATTTAGCCGGGGCACCCAATGTCTTTGCTACTCTTGACTCCCGATACAAAATCTCTTTCATTGGTTTTGTCTTGATATATTCGTTCATAAAACTCCTTTCTTTGTATTATTACATCGATATATGTGCATATGTCCAATGGTGCAATTGCACCATTGGACAATTATGGTAAGCATCTCGCTTTTAAAAATTATCAATTTCTGTTTCGATCCAGTTAGAATTTTGTTCGCCTTTAAAATTCTAAACTCAAATCCGCCCATCTCCGCGGTGGACTAAACCCACATTATTCATACTAATCAAGGGAACCCTCACCCTGAAATGAACCTGTCCTGACGACAGGTCAGGATTCAGGACAAGCTCTTTATCCTCTCCCTTTGTAAGGGAGAGGGCAGGGTGAGGGTTGATGGTGTAAAACCGCTTCAGGATTGCATTTGCACGGAATTTGTCAAAAATAGTATGAATAATCCGGGTAAATTCTATTTGTTCCCCCGGGAAAGGGAGAAGGGAGAGTCTCATTTTACTACTCTCCTTTACCCATTGTAAACTCTTCCCACTGCTTATCAACCCAATGTTTAATCCCTTTCTCTCTTATCTCAATCAAGTTTTCAATGCAATGAAATTTTATAACTCCAGGATTAGTCTTCAATAATTCACAAGGAAATTCGGAACACTCAACACACAAATCAAACCCTTTATTAAAGCAACATTGCCGAATTTTACACCTATCTTCTACTGGGTTTTTAGCAACTTCCGCTTTGCAACCTGAGCATATCCCCGAATTGGCAAGTATTTGCAGTCCGAGTTTAAAATTTTCCAGATTGACTTTACTTTCCAGAAGTCTTTTGAATCCGTATTCTTCTAACATTCCCAATGCCGATTGAAAAGTCTTTCTTATCTTTCCAGTAAACCAATCACAAGTGTGGCAATATGACCCACAAAATCCTATGTGGCGTTTCTTTTCTTCCTCATAATTCATCTTCTTTTTTCCTCCTTTTAAGGCAATTTTCGCTCAACGGTTCCAGCATAAAAGAAGTTCCGCCGAAAGCGGGATTTGAGTGAGTGCTGGTAGGCACGAACCTTTTATGCTGTGTTATAAGCATATGTCGCGCCTTTTTTAAATTTATCTTACATATCATCTTTTTATTACAAAAAGTCTTTTAACTAACTCATCGTTCTCTTTTTCTAATTTTTCAATTTCTTTTTCTTTGCCTTCTAATTTTAATTTGTGGCATTTTCTGGAAATTTCTGCAAGTTTCTGGTGCAGCGGATTTTTAGGGTCAAATTTGGGAATACCAATATGTTCCATCACCG
>CBFGJQ010000425.1:0-8986 GCA_965649095.1 Caldifarciminota bacterium
ATGTCAATGGATGGTGCCGAGCCGATTAGGAAAAGTTTATTTTGGGGGTTTCAGGGGAACTCCCCTGATGTATCTTGATAATCCTTAATTACTGGATATAATCCCCCTATGCGGGATGAGTATATAAGATTGGGCCATGGTTCGGGTGGGCTTCTCACAAACCAACTGATTAAAGAGTTGGTCTTGAAATATTTCCCCAACCCAATCCTGGAGAGACTTGAAGACTCAGCAGTATTGAATCTCCGAAGTAGAAGTATCGCCTTTACTACCGATTCCTATGTTGTAAATCCCATATTCTTTCCCGGTGGTGATATTGGTAAGTTATCAATCTGTGGCACAATAAATGACCTGGCAATGAAGGGGGCAATCCCAAAATATATCTCCTTCTCACTCATCCTTGAAGAGGGATTGAGTTTTGCGGAATTAAAAAGGATTTTAAGATCGGCGGCAGATGTGGCTAAAAAGGCCGGGATAGATATCGTCTGCGGTGATACAAAGGTTGTGGAAAGGGGGAAGGTGGATAAGATATTTATTACCACATCCGGCATCGGCATAATTAAGAAGGATTTGAGAAAAGAGATGATAATGCCCGGTGACGAGATAATTTTGAGTGGAACAATTGCCGACCATGGCATCACCATCCTGAACCAGCGATTGAATTTGAACTTGAGGGCTAACATCAAGAGCGATTGTGCGCCATTGAATCTCATTACAAATAGACTATTCCAGAGAGATTTGGGAATACATTTTATGCGGGACCCAACAAGGGGTGGCCTGGTCGCCGTCTTGAATGAAATTGCGGAAGGGAGTGAATGGGGAATTATAATAGATGAGGCCCGCCTTCCTTTACGACCAGAGGTGAGGGGAGCCTGTGCGATATTGGGGTTAGACCCATTATATATTGCCAACGAAGGGAAGTTTATTGCAATAGTGGACCGAAGATATACTAAAGAGCTCTTAAAATTTTTACACAAGAGTCCGCTGGGAAGGGATGCCTGCCGGATCGGTGAGGTTACGAAAGGGGTATCTGGTGTATGGCTGAAGACGGCAATTGGCGGGATGAGACCATTATTGCAACTTGAGACCGAGGGGCTACCAAGAATCTGCTAATCCCGTTTTTCTCCAAGATACATCAGAAGAGAACCCCTGAAACCCCCAGCGATGCTCCATCTTATAGTTGGCACCTTCCCTCGGCGCTCGGAAATCCCTGATGTATCCTGAGGTAATAGTAATTTTTGAAATTCCTATTACCTTAAAATAACATTTGAGTTTCTGAAGAGTAAAAAAGAGGGCTGTCGCATTCAACTTCCGTTGGAGAAAGAATTTTATTCGTCCCGATAAATTTGGATGCTACAATTTGGAAAAACCTAAGTGATTTCAGTTACAATTTATGGAGCAGGTATATCATCAAAAAGATAAAGATTACTGTAAGAATTGTAATATTGACAAATAGACCGAAGGAGAGGGATAAGAATCCTAAGTTTATGTGAACGGTTGAGAAGCCAATCTTCAGGGCATTAAAAAAGAAGCCCTTTACCGGTCCCCGGGGGAAGAGTCCATAAAGCAGATATGCGAGTGCCGAACCGATAATTCCCCCAATTAATATCCCAAAGATTGTTGTCTTTAAGCCCCTTCTTTGTGCCATAAGCCTCCTTTATCTGCCTGCCTCAGATTCTTATATTTATCTCCTCTCCGCATCGTGCACATCTATTATCCTTCAACCCTTTAACTATTGCCTTATAATACATCCTCTCAATCAACAGATTGCCACAACCCGGGCAATAGGTATTTGCGCCATCCTCACCCGGGATGTTTCCCAAATAGACAAAATTCAATCTTTCCTTTGCCCGCTGGTAGGCATCCTGGAGGATTGAGATGGGAGTTGGTGGTCGGGTATATTTGTAATTTGGATAATAACGGGAAAAGTGGAGGGGAATATTCTTATCAATCCCCGCGACATAATCAATGAGGGCATCAATCTCCTCGGGTTTGTCATTTAAGCCCGTAACAATTAGATTCGTTATCTCAATGAAGCACTGGCGATGGGATAACTCAATTGTCCTCTTTACCGTATCAAGGTCACCCCCCAGTCTCTTTTTATAGACTTCCGGATTTATTGACTTCAGGTCTATATTCAGGGCATCAATATTGGGTAAGAGTTCAAGCAATGGCCCTTCATTTATTAAACCATTCGTTACAAGGACATTCTTACCCCCATTCTCTCTAATCAGTCCTGTCACATCAAGCAGGTATTCATACCACATCAATGGCTCGGTATAGGTATAGGCGACCCCGATTGATGGATGGTCAAGATAGATCCTTAATAGGGTCTGGGGGGAGAGGTATTCGGTTTGTGCCTCTTTCTGGGAAATTTCCCAGTTCTGGCAGAATGGACAACGCATATTGCAACTGTTACAGGAGATAGAAAGGATCTGGCGACCGGGGTAGAAGTGGTATAATGGTTTCTTTTCAATAGGGTCAATTGCAATTGAGGTCGTCTCACCATAATCAATCGCCCACAACCTCCCCTCTTCATTCTTCCTTACCCGACAGATACCCGACCTTCCGGGCTGGATTTTGCAGAAGTGAGGGCAGAGCTGACATTCTATGTATCCATCTCTCTTCTCATAATACCTCGCCTCAATCTTCATCTCCTCTCAACCCTCTTTAGTTTACCTTCCTCTTCATAGTATATTATACCCTTAATCTGCAGTGAGTCAAGGAATTCGATACCCCTTTTCGCGCCCATTACCGAGACCGCAGTGGCAATACCGTCCGCAAATGCGGCATCTTTGGCAATCACCGTAACTGAGGCAAATCCTTGGGCTGGGTAGCCGGTCTTTGGGTTTATTATGTGGGGATAGCGAACCCCATTTACAAAGAAGAACTTCTCATAGTCTCCAGAAGTGGATAGTGCCATATCAGAGATGCTTACCCTTTCAATCACCCCCCTACCCCGGGGGTCTTTTATTCCGACAACCCATCGCCTATTTTTTGGGGAATTACCGAGGCAGAAGACCTCACCTGCGATATTGACTATCCCTGATTTGATATTGTGTCTCTTTAATATCTTAACAACCTGGTCCGCGGCATAACCCTGGGCAATCCCGCCCAGGTCAATCATCATACCCTCCGGGATAAAGATGGAATCACCTTTCAGGAGAAGCTTCCTATAATCCACCAACTCCCTTGCCCGTCTTATCTCCTCCTCTTCGGGCACCCCCTTGTGGTTGCCATAAAACCCCCAGACCGCAACAAGGGGAGCGATAGAGATATCAAATAGACCATCGGTCAGTCGGGATATTGAATCACAGAGTTGAAAGAGATAGACCATATCAGGACCAAGTTTTGCTCGGTGATTTTTATTGATCTCACTGACCAGACTCTTCTCTGAAAAGAAGTTTAATAGTGAATCAAGATATTCCAATTCCCGGTCAATCTCTTTTAAGACGCTACCCCCCAATTTTCTGTCCGGAGTATAAAATTTTACCTCACAAGGACCACCGAGGATGAATCTTTGATAGGAGAACTCCTGCCGGGAACAGGCGATAATAAATAAAAATATTGGTATCGTTTTTATCTTGACCAAATTACAAAAAGGATTTGCCCCACAAATATTAAAGATGAGGAGATGAGACCAAGGATGGATAGGGTTCTCAAAATGAGATGGTTGGAAATATTGAAGATAAATATAGAAAGGAACATAACTCCAAATCCACTGAGCAACCAGTAAATCCCCCTATCTCTCTTCTCCTCAATCCTTTTAATCCGGTTTATTGAATGGCTGATTTCAAATAACCGATTGAGATTCTCAGGCAGATCTAAGAGTATTGAGACCATATCCCTTATCCACCATTTGCCTTTTCTGATTCTTTCTCTTATTGAGAGGGTCCCAAGATTGTTTCTTACTATAAACCCCCTTAGCCATCTTATCGCGTCAAAATCGGGGTCCAGTTCTTTACCGATGGATTCCATCTGGGAGAGTGCCTTACTGAAATATAAGAGTTCCTGGGGGATTCTTATATGATAATTTCTGATTACCCGGTTTATATCATTGGTAAATTCTGCTACTGAGATCTGACGGAGATTCTTGCCCTCAAATCTGTTCAGGATATAAAGGATATCTTCCCTTAAGGAATCAAAGTCTATCCCCTCTTCAACTATACCAATCCTTAACAGAACCCGGGCAATCCGCTCTGGTTCACGCTCTGTAACACCGATAAGGATATTCAATATCTCATCCCTCATCTTCGGCGTGAGTCTGCCTACCATTCCAAAATCAACCGGGACAAGGACATTCTCTTCTTTAACAAAGATGTTGCCGGGATGCGGGTCGGCATGAAAGATTCCTCCGATGAGCACCTGTTTGAGAAATATATCAGCGCCATTCTGGGCAATGACCCTGGGGTCAATTCCATTCTTCTCCATCCCCTTTACATCGCTAATCTTGATTCCCGCGATATGTTCCTGAATTAGAACTTTACTGGTGGAGATCTCTTTATAGACCTCCGGGATGTAGATGCGCCGGTCCTTATGGAAGAAGGCACGAAATCTTTCTACATTATTTGCCTCATTCAAAAAGTCCATCTCCTCATAAATCATTCGGGCAAATGTATCAACAATCTTATCAAGTCGCCGACCATAGAAGGCCGGGATATTGTTCTCAGCAACCTTCGCGAGCATCTTCAGGATCCTGATATCCGTCTCAACCATTCGCGCAATCCCCGGTCTTTGAACCTTTACAATCACTGATTTACCTTTATATCTTGCCTTATAGACCTGGGCGATTGATGCTGAACCGATTGGTTCCTTGTTGAATTCCTCAAAGACCTCATCAATCGGTCCAATCTCTTTTTCAATAATCCTTTTTATCTCAACAAAGGCTTCAGGTTTTACCTCATCCTGCAGTTTGGACAATTCCCTTGTAAACTCCTCGGGCAGGATGTCGCTTCTTGTTGATGCAAACTGCCCGATCTTGATGAAGGTAGGACCAAGTTCTTCCAGAGCCAATCTCAGACGTTCAGGAAGGGGGCGAATAGAGAGCCTTTCCTTACCCAGACCAAGATGGGCAAGCAGGAATGCGGGATGGAAGGTCTTTACATATTCACCGAGGCCATACTTCAAAAGGGCACGACTTATTTCCAGATAACGAATAAAATATCGGAAGGGATTTATTAGGAAGGGCATTAGTCCTGTAATCGCTTATTGGGACTTTCTCTCTTTTAAAATCCGGTCAATCTTTTCACTGATCTTATCAAGATGGTCCTTGGTGGCGAGATTTACCCTTTCGGCAAATCTCCTGCCCAATTTCTCAAGTCCTTCGGTAAAGGCATCAAACCTCTGTAAGTTTTTCTTAAGAAACTCGCTTTCCTCTTTGAAAGATTCTCCTTCTTTTATTAAATCCCTGTAAATCCTGGAGAATCTCTTTCTACCAAGCGAGATAACGCCCAATCCGGCCAGAAGGCCGTTTCTCAGTTTTTCTTTCATAATTTACCTCCTCAAGAACATGCATCAAGGGGATTCTCCCCTTGAAAACCCCTAAAATTTTCCTCAGATATATCAAAAGTAAGGCACTTGTAAGGCAATTTAAGACAACTTCCCGCCCCCTCTTGCCTTTTTGCCTTTAACTTCTTGGTCATTTAGCCCTCTTGACCCCTTTCCGCCATTTTTAGCCTTTCAAGTTTTGTCACCAATCACATTTTTGTTATCCGTTTGAATTTTGAGGTAATAGGAATCCTGATTTTCATCAGGACATGCTTTTGAAATTCCTATTACCTGAACATAATCGGCAGACATTATACCCATCTGCTTTTAAGAGTCTCTTTTTTAATGCCCGCTTGCCCTTAAAGCTACCTAAAGAACCGTCCTTTTTTATCACCCGGTGGCAGGGGATGATAATTGGAAAGGGATTATTTGCCAGTGCCTGACCCACGGCTCGGGCACCTTTAGGTTTTTTAAGCATTTTGGCAATTTCACCATAGGTCTTTACCTTCCCTCTGGGAATCCTGTATGTCAGCATCAAGACCCTTTTTTGAAATCTCCCCAATCTGCCTAATTTAAGATTCTTTAGATTAAATCTTACCTCTTTACCTCTGAGATACGAGCCGATATCTTCCGAGATTTTTTTTATGGTCTTATTATTACCCGGCAGGATGCCGGGATAACCTCTTTTTATTGATGCCAATGAGCGGGGTGGAAGGATAATCTCAAAGATTTTAATTTCTCTCCCTTCCCTTTTCCACAAGAGGGCAATCTTACCAATTCTGGTATTAAGTAGGGTATAAAACATTCAGGGCTTCAATCTGAAGAATCTTATCTCCTGTTCCAGTCCCTTGGGAACCGAGATACCCACTATTACACAACGGTCAAATTTTGGTGAGGCAAGAACCTTTACAATCTCAACCCCACATCTTTCTCTGCCCTCACGGTCAAGCCCTACTCCCTTATCACCCTTTTTGGGGATCGGCAAAAACTCATAAGGGATATAGACAATAGAATAATCCTGCGGCCTCTCATCAATAACAAATATTGCCAGTCCCGGGCATTTGGGGATACAAAGGAGACAACCGGTGCATCTCTCATAATCAACTTGAGGCAATTCAATTATGCTCCCTTTAATCATAATTGCACCATTGGGGCAGGCATCAACGCAGGGATTACAGGGAATCCTCTCCGGGCATTCAATTACTACATAAGGGTTTCTCTTCTTCCTTTCAGATGGAACTGTATTATTCATCAGGTAATTATAAATAAAATTTTTTCACGGTCAAGAAGTTTCAATAGAAGAGGCCAGTCCTATAAAAAACACTGCGGGTCTTCAGCACAAAAGTCATTATTTATTGCATAGGCAATTGCACGACAGCCAAGGCAACCCTCAATAGGGCAATCCCTACATCTTCCCTTTAAATTATTGATAATATTATCCCTTAAAAGGCTTAATCGCAAGAGGATTTCACCAAAGTTATCAGATAATATATTGCCAATTTTGGTTGGAAATCTCCGACAGGGGAATACATCGCCATTCGGCATCAATGCCATAGACCCATCACCAAGATTACAATATGCCCCTTTCAACTCCCTCTCCCTTTTCATCTCAATATGGAATGCCTTATAGGGGAGGAGTTCTTTTGGTGTATAATCAAGCCCAGCAAAACTGATGACGCTTTTAATTACATCATACCACTCATCCCTTTTAAGATATTGATTCTGAAGCAATCTCCCCTTGCCTAAAGGGACAAACCGTTCAATTATCACCCCGCTTACCCCTGTCTTTGGTGCCAGACCAAGCATTGAGTCAAGATTCTTATAGTTATAACTGCCCAATGTGAACATCAGGATTATCTCTTTGTTGGATATTTCACAGGCATCTTCAATGACCTTGATTACCTTATTGAATACACCTCTCCCCCTTACCGCATCGTTTGTTGGACCATCACCACCCTCAAGGGAGATTTTAATCTCCTTTATCTTTCTATAATCGTTCAACCTCCTGATTGTCTCTTTATTAAGCAAGAGTCCATTGGTAATGATGTTAATGGTCTGGATGTTTGAGACTCGCTCAAGAAGAGCAAGGATTGAATAGAAATCCTTTCTTAAGAGTGGCTCACCACCGGTAAGGTTGATTAGAATCTTTGAATTATTTAAAGAATCAGAAATTTTCTTTACTATGTTCTCAATGAGATTGAGTCCTAAATCATCCCTTTCTGTAAAGTCATCCTGATAGCAATGTCTGCATCTTAGATTGCAGTAATTGGTTATATGCCACTGAAATCCAAAAAATTTATTTTCTTTAAGGGATTCCACTTTTTATTATAAATATATCACCCTGAAAAGTCAATGGTTTGACTCCTTGATATTCCCTCAAAGATGGATATAATGATATTATGAAACATATAATGTTTATACTACCCATCTGGCTCTGTTCTATCAAAGCTCAGGTGCCAGGCATGAAACATTTTGGCAGTTTTGACAGCAAACCATATCTGACCCCTGCCTTCTTACCATCAAGTTCTGTCAATATTAACTGGAACACCGAGAAATTAGAATCAACAGTAGTTGCTTATGATATAATACCGGCACTTCAAGAGACCGCACGCGTTGGCGGCCTTGCCTATCACCATCATATTATGCTCACCAATCTTTTACCCAGCACTGAGTATTATTATAAAATAGTCCCCCATAAAGAGGTCTATAAATTCAAGACTGCCTCCGCGATTACCGATTCCGTTACTTTTGTGGTATTCGGCGACACCCGGAGCGATTCGGTAAGCCATCAGGCGGTAATTGATAGAATAACCAAATTTAATTTTGATTTTCTCATTCACACCGGAGACCTGGTAGTAATGGGTGATGATACCGATGCCTGGAGGACATTCTTTAATATTGAGGGACCGATACTGAGCAAAACTCTACTCATCCCCACAATCGGCAATCATGAAAGGCCATACTGGCAGTATGATACATTATTTGCCCTGCCCGGGGCAGAGTATTACTATTCGGTAAATTATGGCAACTGCCATATTATATCTCTCAACACTGAGATGGAACTGACCGGTCCCCAGCGAAACTGGTTGATAAATGACCTGATTGAGGCGAGGCTCAATCCGCGGGTAGACTGGATTTTTGTAAATCTCCATCGGCCTCCCTACTCTTCGGGAAGTCATGGCAGTGCAATGGATGTGCGGGATGCCTGGTCTCCAATCTTTTCCCGGGGTGGTGTTGATATTGTCTTTTGTGGACATGACCACTCCTATGAAAGGACCAAATCAATTGACAATGTTATCTACATTGTCAGTGGTGGTGGCGGTGCCCCCCTTTATGACGTTAAAAGAAGCGACTGGACCGCCTATTCTGAAAAGACATACCATCTCTGTGTAGTAAAGATAAAGGGACGAAGTTTAGAATTAAAGGCAATAAGACCCGATGGGGTAGTATTTGACTCGCTTGTAATCAATAAGTTTTAAGAAAATTCGAACAGACGAACGTC
>CBFGJQ010000426.1:0-8890 GCA_965649095.1 Caldifarciminota bacterium
AAATCACTATAACTACACCCCTACGTTTGATAATCCGACAGGCAATACACCTCTTTTTAACTGATGACTTAACCTTCATTCTTAACTCCTTCTTCAAAAATTTATAAGTATCTATTATATATATCCTTTTATAAAAATCAAGAGCATCTATTTATATCTCCAGACAATTCGTCCCCGGGAAAGGTCATAAGGTGAGAGTTCAAGCAGGACCCTATCACCAGGGAGTATTTTGATATAACTCATCCTCATCTTTCCTGAAACATGAGCCAGAACCCTATGGCCGTTATCAAGTTCTACCCGAAACATCGCATTGGGCAGGGTTTCAATTATAGTGCCTTCAGTCTGAATTAAATCCTTGCGCGCCATTTCTTTTAACCCTCACTTATCCTGGTCACATTCAGATTCCCCCTCTCAAGAATAATAACCGTATCTTCAAAGTGGCAGGAGAGGGACCGATCAGCGGTCAAAATCGTCCATCCATTGGCGGCAGTCTTGACTCTGAAACCACCACTATTTACCATCGGTTCAATCGCCAGGGCCATACCGGGCACTATCGCGGGGTCCGGACCATCCCAGACAAAATTGGGGATCATAGGCTCTTCATGCAACTCTCTCCCCACACCATGGCCGGTGAGTTCACGCACAACACTAAATCCATTCTTCTCCACAAATTCCTGTATTACCATAGAAATATTAGAAATTCTGTTTCCCCTTTTTGCAACCGCTATCCCCCTTTTCAATGCCTCTTTGGTAACGGAAACCAATCGCGCTGCCTCTTCAGAGATATCTCCAACCACAAATGTCCGGGCCGCATCGGCGATGTATCCATTATATCTAACTCCAATGTCTATCTTAACAAGGTCGCCTTCCTTTATTACTCTATTATCAGGAATACCATGCACCACCTCATCATTCAGCGAAATACAGACACTCTTGGGAAATCCTCTATAATTTAAGAAGGCAGGAAATCCATTATTCTCTCTGATTTTATTATCAATTATGTCGTTTAATTCTATGGTCTCCATTCCTTCCAAATTCATCTTTTCTATCATTGAGAAGATCTTGTAGATAATATTGCCGGCAATGACAACATTCTTAATAGCCTCTTCACCTAAAATAACCATCGATTACCTGGGTTAATCTTTTGAAGACTGTCTCTTTATCACCAAGTGCCGAAATCTGCCTGTAAATTCCCTGTGTCTTATAGTAGTCAGCCAGGGGTTTGGTCTCTTCATTATAGACCCGAATCCGATTTTTGATTACCTGAGGGTCGTCATCGGGCCTTCTTATCAGTCTTGCCCCACACTTATCACATATACCATCTTTTAACGGTGGGTTCGTGATTTCATTAAAGATTGCCCCACATACCGGACAATAACTCCGTCCCGAAATCCTCCTTAATATCTCATCCTCGGGTAGATACAATTCAATTGCCAGCGCAAGTTTCAAATTGTGCCGGGCAAGGATACGCTCCAGTTCCTGTGCCTGATGGATGTTTCTGGGGAAGCCGTCAAATAGAATATTCTTGCCTAAATTCTCCAGGACAAAGTCTTCAACAATCTCAAAGACAATCTCATCCGAAACCAAAGCCCCCTTTCTTAAAATCCCTTCTACTATCCTGCCGATTGAACTACCCGCCGCAATCTCATCCCTTAAGATATCACCCATTGAGAATTTCTTAAAATTGTACTTTTGAATTAAAAAATCGGCCTGGGTTCCCTTTCCAGCCCCGGGCGGTCCAAAGAGCAAAAACATCAACGACGCCCTCTTATTCTACCCCTTTTCATAAATCCTTCATAATGGTACATCAAAAGTTGTGACTCAATCTGTTGTAATGTATCCAGTGCGACACCAACGATGATGAGCAGGGTGGTTCCACCAAAGTAGAAGGGGACCTTTAAGAAATTGATTAGATACCAGGGAACGAGGGCGATAAATCCTAAAAATATTGCCCCAGGAAGGGTAATCTTAGACAAAACACCATCAACATAATCGGCAGTCTTTTGACCCGGCCTTATGCCGGGGATAAATCCCCCATAGCGTTTCATATTATCGGCAAGTTCGGTGGGATTAAAGACGATAGAGGTATAGAAGTATGTGAAGAAGATAATCAAGGCAAAATAGATTAAATCATAAGCCCAGAAGCCGGGCTTGAATACCTCGGTTAGATACTTTAGGGTGGGCACATACGCAGCAACCGTTCCGGGGAAGACAACCAGGGACTGGGCAAAGATTATGGGAATTACACCGGCGGTATTTACCCTCAGGGGTAGGAATGTGGACTGGCCACCATACATCCTCCTTCCAATCACCCGCTTCGGATATTGCACTGGGATTCTCCTTGTCGCCTGGGTCATTACAATTACCGCCGCCACTATTAAGACCATAATTACCACAACAGTGAAGAGATTGAGGAGTGAAATTCCCCCGGTCCTGACCATCTGAGCGGTTCTTAAAAAATAGATTGGATACTCTTCAAGACAACCGATAAAGATCAAAAATGAAATCCCATTACCAATACCCTTTTCCGTTATCTGCTCTCCTATCCACATTGCAAATATTGCCCCACAGGTCAGGGTTAACATCGCAGTTAATCGGAATGCCCAACCAGGATTATAGACTATCGCCATCGTGCCCTCCGGACCGGTAAATTTTTGCATCTCAAGGAATACGGCAATACCAATCGCCTGGAATGCAGCCAGTCCCACCGTAAGGTATCGGGTATATTGGGTAATCTTCCTCCTCCCTGCTTGGTCCCTTTGTAACTTCTCAATTTGGGGAAATACTGAGCCGAGCAATTGGAATATAATAGAGGAGGAGATATAAGGCATTACCCCTAAGAATAGGATTGCTGCCCTTGATAAGGCACCCCCCACAAATATATCATACATCCCAAAGAGTGAGCCCTGCTGTTTTAACTGTTGCATTAGAAGACCCAAGGCCTGGGCATTTATCCCGGGTAAAGGTAGGTGGGCACCAAGGCGGTAGACCGCCACCGCCCCCAGGGTGAAGAGGAGTTTCCTTTTTAGGTCCGGAACCTTAAAGATGTTCTGAAATGTGGATATCACGCTATCCTTTCAATCCTTCCCTTTGCCCCTAAAATCTTCTCCGCTGCCCTTTTTGAAAAGGCGTGTGCCTTTACCATTAAGGGGTGTTTGAGTTCACCCCTGCTCAAGACCTTTACCAAAGAACCATTTTTTATTATCCCTTTCTCCTTTAATAACTGGGGCGTTATGATGGTATCGGGTTCAAATCTATTCAACTGAAATAGATTTACAATCTCATACTCCTTCTTGAAGATATTAACAAATCCCCGCTTGGGAATTCTCCGGGTCAAAGGCATCTGACCGCCTTCAAACCCCATCTTCACCCTATACCCGGAGCGTTGCTTATGCCCTTTATGCCCCCTGCAGGATGTCTTTCCATGACCAGAACCCGGTCCGCAGCCAACGCGCTTTCTCTTTTTCTTCGCACCAGGGGGCGGTCCCAATTCACTCAGCTTCACCATCTATCTCCTCAATTTCAACCATATAAGAGACCTGCCTCAACATCCCCCGAACTGCCTCATTATCAGGAAAGACCCTTGACTGACCTATCCTTCTTAAACCTAATGCCCTCAGGGTGAGTTTATGTTTTTTTATCTTGTCAATCAGACTTTTCCTTAAGGTCACCTTTATCTTCTTCATAATGTGCTCTTTTAACCTCAAGATACATCAGGGGAGAACCCCTGAAAACCCCGTTATACAGCAAATCGGTTCTTGGAGCAGAAGCCTTCTTCACATCTCCCCTGAATATCTTGTGCCTTTTCTCTATCAGGTAATAGGAATTTTTGAAATTCCTATTACCTGAAAATAATCAAGCGGTTTATTCCGCAGCTCGGCAGTCTTTTGAATTGACCGAATTGATCTGAGTGCCTTTATCGTTGCCATTGCCAGATTTGTCGGATTTCTTGAACCGAATGCCTTGGAGAGGATATTCTTTATTCCTACGGATTGACACACCGCCCGCACCGCATTTGAGGCAATTATTCCGCTTCCCGGAAGGGCAGGTTTTAAAATCACCTTACTGGCGGAATATTTCCCAACGACCGGATGCAAAATCGTGCCCGCGTGGACATTGACCTCCACCATATTCTTCTTTGCTATCTCGGTTGCCTTCTTTATTGCAGGGGCAACCTCAGCCGATTTTGCATGGCCAATACCCACCCTACCTGCGCCATCACCAACCACCACACAGGCGTATAGTTTCAACCGTTTTCCCCCTTTAATGACCTTTGAGACCCTCTTGAGTTCTACGAGTTTTTCCACCAGTTCTATCGTCTCTTCCATAACTCTCCCTTATTTATCTCAATTGCCCATCCTTCAGAACTTTAGCCCTGCCTCACGGGCACCTTCAGCCAGTGCCTTTATCCGGCCATGGTAACGATAGCCAGCGCGGTCAAAAGAGACCGCCTCAATTCCTCTCCTTAATGCAATCTGGGCTATCATTCGGCCAACCTGAGCCGCAATTGCGGTTTTATTACCCTTTAATTCTGGCTTCTTTACTGAAGAGACCCCACATAGCACCCTTCCCTTTGTATCATCAATAATCTGTGCATAGATGTGTCGGTTACTACGGAACACACACAACCTCGGTCGTTCCGGAGTTCCTATTATCTTCTTCCTTACCCTTTTGTGCCTTCTTTCCCTACCCTTCAGCCTCATAACTATGTTGCCTGCACTACTGCCCGCTTACCAACCTTCTTTCTTAAATACTCATCTGCATACCTTATACCCTTATGTTTGTAAGGGTCTGGCTCCCGCACCTTTCTTATCAGGGCCGAGATGTCACCGACAAGCTGTTTGTCAATCCCTTTTATAGTAATATAGGTTAAATCACCCTTATCCGCACTCTTTACTGTCTGCAACTCACACTTTATCCCCGGTGGCAGGGGAATGGTCACTGGCTTTGTATAACCGACAAACAACTGAAGTCCGCCCCCCCCAAGTTGTGCCCGGTAGCCCGTTCCCTGAACTATCAAGGTCTTTGTATAACCGCTAACCACTCCCGCAATCATATTAGCAATCAGGGTTCGCGTCGTCCCTTGCTGGCTGATCGAATCCCTGCTCTCGTCCTTATTCACCACAAAAATTGACCGGTCCTTAACTTCAACCCTGACCTTATTAGATATCTTAAGCTCAAGTTGCCCGAGTGGACCGCCAACCTGAACCAGATTATCCCGGACCGAAATGTTTACATTCGCTGGAATTGGTATCGGTTTACTCCTCAGTTTTGCCATAACCACCTTTTCCTAATAGACATAACCAATCACCTCACCCCCTACCCTCTCCCTCTTTGCACGGGAACCGGTCATCACACCCTTTGGAGTGGTGAGGATAACAATGCCCAAACCACCCAAAACCTTGGGAATTTCAGCCCTTGAGACATATACCCTGCGGGAGCACTTTGAGACCCGGACAATATCCCTTATGACAGACTCACCTTCCTTTGAATATTTCAAGAGAATATTTATCTTCTTCGGCCTCTTCTCCGAATCGAGCGTGAAGTTATTAATAAAACCTTCTTCTAAAAGGATACGCAAAATTTCTATCTTCAGCTTTGAATAAGGAACTACTACCTCTGACTTATTCGCCCGACACCCATTTCTGATAATCGTAAACATATCAGCAATCGGGTCCATAGGCCTCCCTGCTCCTTAATATAATAGAATTCATAGACTTCAATTATAACCATTTTTTAGAAAAAGTCAACAGTCAAATGCAGAGTTTCAAGACATAGTATCCACCGGGGGAATATTCGTAGGATGGCTTCCCAGCCCCGATTTATAATCGCGGTTAGGAAACCGCTCCCACCGGGAATAACAATTGGTTGAACGGCTAACACCGCAAGGGGTGTCAGTCTTAGTTAATTGACACTTCCCCCAAAATAGGTATAATATTATAGGGAAGCAGGGCACAAGTGAAAGGAGGCTAAGATGCCAGCGCGACGAAATTCACGGGAATTAAAACCAGATGATTTGAGATGGGAATGTAACCCAAATTTATTGAAATTTAAATCGAGTGCTGATATTGCAGTCTGTGAGGGAATTATCGGACAGCCAAGGGCGGTTGAAGCCCTGAAGTTGGGTTTGAATGTCAAATATCCTGGTTATAATATCTTTATTACCGGTCCGGTCGGAACCGGTCGCACCACCGCAATAACAAGACTGCTTGAAGAACTAAAGAGCAAAAAGGGAGAGCTGAAGGACCTGCTCTATGTGAACAATTTTAAAAATCCAGATTTACCAAAACTTATTGTCCTTCCTGCCGGACAAGGGAGGAGATTAAAAGAGAGTATGTCCGAGCTCATCTATCATTTAAGACAGAGCATCCCCCAGGTATTTTCCAGTGAAGAGTATCAAAGGCGAAAACAGAAGATTATAAATAAATTTGAGGAGGCGCAGAAGAGGTTAATAACTGAATTTGAAAAGAAGGTTGAGGCGGAGGGTTTTAAACTCGTCCAGGTTCAAATGGGACCGTTTGTTCGACCAGCAATCTTACCCACAATTGAGGGAAAGCCGGTAAGCCTTGAGGAGTTTGAAACACTCATCCAGGAAGGTAAATTGAAAGAAGAAGATGTAAACAGGATAAAAGAGAATATTCAGAAACTTGAGGATGAGATGGGAACTATTTACACAAAGACAAAGGAATACCAGGATGCCGCAAATGATGAGTTGAACAGACTTAATGAATGGATAGTGAAACCGGTGGTGGTCCAGCTCATTGATGAAATCCGCAAAAAATTTGATAACAAAAAGATCAACGAATACCTTGATGAAGTCCTCGCTGAGATCTTAACCAACCTTGACCGATTCTTAAAGAAAGAGACAAAACCCGATGAATTCAGAGAATTTGATGTAAACCTGTTGGTTGACAATTCCGAAAGCAAGACCATCCCGGTCATCTTTGAAACATCCCCATCGTTTAAGAATCTCTTTGGCACAATTGAGAGGTATACTGTTGCACCCGGTATGACGGTAAGCGACTTCCTCAACATAAAGGCTGGCTCATTTTTACGTGCCAATGGTGGTTATCTTGTCCTGAATGCATTTGACGCCTTGATCGAACCCTGGGTCTGGCAGACACTGAAACGGGCACTGAGGAATGGTGTCGTGGATATTCAGGTCTTTGACCCATTCTATCTCTTCTCAAGTTCCGCATTAAAACCCGAACCCATATCAGTGGATGTAAAGGTGGTGATGATTGGCAGCGAGTGGCTCTACTATCTCCTCTATTATGGTGATGAGGACTTTAAGACCATCTTTAAGGTAAAGGCAGACTTTGATACCGAAATGGCGAAGGATGTAAGAAATATTAATGAGTATGCCTCTTTTGTCAAATCGGTCTGCCAGTCAGAAGACCTTCTCCCCTTCACAAAAGAGGCAATCGCAGACATTATTGAATATGGCGTGCGCCTATCCGGAAGGAAGGATAAGATATCCACCCGGTTCCACATTATTGCTGACATCATAAGGGAATCGGACTACTGGGCAAGGCAGGCAAAGAGAAATGAGGTCACCCCCGAGGACATCGAAAGGGCTATTGCCTCGTGGCGCCGGAGAATAAATATGTATGAGGATAAGATTCAGGAACTAATTCAGAAAGATATCCTTATGATACAAACCAAGGGAAAGGCAGTGGGGCAGGTAAATGGACTTTCTATCTACCAGCTTGGCGATTATACATTTGGAAGGCCAACGAAGATAACGGCCAAGACATCGGTGGGACGGACAGGGATTATCAATATTGAGAGAGAGGCAAACCTTGCCGGACGCACATTTAATAAGGGCGTTTTAATTCTATCCGGCTTCTTACGCTCCCGCTATGCTCAGGAAATTCCCCTCTCAATGGATGCTACAATTGGATTTGAACAATCCTACAGTGAAGTTGATGGAGATTCGGCATCCAGTGCTGAAATTTATGCTCTTCTCTCGGCACTTTCAAATGTTCCCCTGAATCAAGGCATTGCCGTAACCGGTTCTGTAAATCAAAACGGCGAGGTTCAGCCAATTGGTGGTGTGAATGAAAAGATAGAAGGTTTTTATGAGGTATGTAAGGCAAAAGGGCTCACCGGTAGGCAGGGTGTAATTATCCCCAGGGCAAATGTCGGTGATTTGATGCTAAAACCTGAAGTCGTATCAGCGGTGAAGGCGGGAAAATTCCATATCTATGCAATAAAGACAATTGATGAGGGAATTGAAATCCTCACGGGAATGAAAGCAGGGAAGAGAACCAAGTCGGGTTTTGAAAAGAATAGTATAAATTATCTTGTCGAAAAGAGATTAAAGGAATATGCGGAAAGGATGAGGGGATATGCTAAAGAGGGAGAAAAGAAGAAGGAAAATAAGAAAGCCGGGGCTAAAAAGAAGAATTAGCTCTCCTTTTCTAACCCCGGCCCTTCTTCTACTTCTTCAAGTCGTATGTTGCTGGTTTTACCTTCTTAAATATATCAAGGTGGCGATTAATTGTTATATACACTGAACGTTCGGGCTCTTTTCGGTGGAATTTGTAGCCTCTTCTCTTGAGGCGATTGGTTATTTCCCGATAATGCAATGGTCCTTTATTCTTTTTTAGAATATCAATTATCAATTCCTTTATCGTTGTGCGCTTCTTTTTTGCCTTCATACTACCTCCTTAAGATTTTTCCTTCTTCTCCCCACCATAGGGAGAAAGGAGCCGATAATAAACATATAATACATTATACCAATAAATGGTAAGAAGTCAAGTAGTAAATATTCACAACACCACAAAGTTTATCAACTTACCAGGCACATAAATTACCCTTTTAATCTCTTTATTATTGAGATATCTCTTTATCTTTTCATCATTGAGCGCCATAGTCTCAATTTTAT
>CBFGJQ010000427.1:0-8886 GCA_965649095.1 Caldifarciminota bacterium
CGTTATACCGCAAAACTCTTCTCAAGGCAAAAACCTTCCTCAAAAGGAATTTGAATAATTCCAAAGAAACCCTCACCCATATCCCCTCTCCCTTTTTAAGGGAGAGGGAGGGATGAGGTTTGGGGTTTCAGGGGTGAAACCCCTGATGGTCTTGTCCCTTTTCTTTATTATAATGAAAAATTTCATTATCAGGTAATAGGAATTTTCCAAATTCCTATTACCTTCAAATATGAGACTATCCCTGATTTCAGTTTCAAGAAAACCATTATGATTTTTCTGCCGTCCTCTCCAGAGTACCCTTCTCAGGGATTGGTGGGTTTGAAGATAATCTAAGATGCCATTTTTCAACGGTCCCCGCCAGGTTCATTGTTATTTCATAATCCCCATCAACTGATGATACAAAATGAACAGCCTCAAAGTCAAGGACTGAGTTTATTTGATAAGGATTGTCAAATTGTATCAACGCATTTATGATTTCAAATTTTTTGCCAAGATAATTAATCGTTCCTGCCGAAGAAGTCTTAACCCGGATTATTTATACTCTTTTTGGCAAATTGCGTGCAGATGCAGGACTGAAGCGGGTTTGCACCATTTTTTGAGAATAAGAAACTCAACACTCTGTTTTATAAAACTCTTGAAAAAACCTCCAGATGTGTATACTACATATATGATTAAAAAACACAACCGGAGATTCCAATGATGAATAATACTCAAGTCTCACTTTCATTTCAATAAGATTGTAACCATCCTAAATTTAATACGAATAATCCGGGTAAGGTCAATTGATTAAAACACAAAGACTATTTAATAAAGCGGAGGATATTGAGGAGTAAGTCCTTATGTTCATTAAAACGGCGCACCGCATAATCACCAATCAATTGCAATGTCTGAAATACAGGATATGCCTTTTTTTCTTGAACATTTTTTAATAAAAAGATGCTCAACAATCTAAAAAACGATGTCCCTAAAAATAAAATATGAAAATTGACAAATACCTGCCCTAAAAATTCAAATCTAAAATTTTGAAGAACTTGGGCGATAAGACCACCTATAAGGGAAGAGAGAAACCCGCCGATACCGGTAAGGGTAGAAAATATTGCAAAATAACCCTCCTTTAATTCCTTCTCTTCAGTCAAACTCAATAGGATATTAAAAAGACTCAAATTTATCCCACACCAGAATAAGCCACTGAGGAATGCGTCAATCCATATTGGCAAGATAAAATCTGGTCTGGCAAAGAGCCAGAACATAGGTAGGCAGGTAATGCCAATGAAGTTTATCGTTAAAATTGGCTTTGCCCGGACCCGGTCAATCAACCTTCCCCAGAATATCTGGAAAAATAGACTTGCGATACCGGCTATTATTCCATAGACCGCAATCGTAGCGTATGACATCTTGAGATTTTTTATCATATGGACTACCCAGAATGGGGCAGCAATGCCCGCAAAAAGGTACCAGAATGAGACGAATTTAATCAGGGCAACAAAATTGCTATCCTTTAGAGGTTTCATAAAAACATCGCGAAAATTTATCACCCTCCTTTCAAATTTAGGCTCAGGCTGGAGTGAGAGGGTAATCCCGGCCAGGGAAGAAAAAAATACTGCAGTTAGAAAGATAATAACAAATGCCTTTGGGGAAGTGAAATGGTCAAGGATTTTTCCCCCCAGGTAGTTTACTACCATACCAACCGCACTTATTATTGTCGTTCTTATCCCAAAATACCTTCCTCTCTCTTCGACAGGAATTAAATCACTCATCCAGGAAAGCCAGAGATTGCCGGAAAAATTCAGAAGGAAATTAAACAAAAATATTATAACAAAAAAGGTATTGATGCTGATTCGGATATTAAAAATGAGGGCAATAACAAAAAATATAAAAAGTCCCCTGCCAATCAGGGCGGTCATCAAACAGGGTGTCTTTCTCTTTCCTGTAATATTGGCAAGATAGGCAGCAAAGAAACCCACACCCGCAAGGATTGAGGGAATTGCAGTCAATATTCCAATCTGGAATGGTGTCGCATTTAAGAAAAGGGCAAAAGACATGAGAAACATACCACCAGTGAGGGTGATATGGAACTGGGCAAAGACGCCTTCTATGATAGAAATCCGCTTACCTGAGGTTAAATCGCATTCCATTTATTTTCACAAGATATTCAGGGGGAGACCCCCTGAAAACCCCCGCTATATAACAGACATTTACTTTGTGCAAAACACATCTCACCCCGCCGTTCCTGAATATCTCGTCGTTTTTTTCTTTCCTAATGAAAAACTTCATTATCAGGTAATAGGAATTTTTCAAATTCCTATTACCTTAAAATTAACTCATAAATTAAGATAGCTTCCCCTTTGCCCTTAACCTTCACCCTCCCCAAATCTTTAAAATGGAATTCAATTGTGGGATGCGAAGATACCATTCGGTATGTTGCCTCACCCACAACCACATTGACACCAAAATCCTTGGTCAATCCTTCAAGCCGGGACGCAAGATTTACTGCGTCGCCAATAACCGTATACTCCATTCTCATTGGTGAGCCAAAATTTCCACTGACAACCTCCCCCGAATTTATCCCAACGCCAATCTCAAAACCAATCTCCCTTGCCCTCTTAACCATCTCCCGGGCACACAGGCAGGCATTGAGCGCCGAATTTTTTAAGGATACCGGATGGCCAAATACCGCCATCACACAATCACCAATAAATTTATCAATCCGGCCCTGATACTTGAATACAATCATCACCATTTCGGTTAAGAACCTATTCAATGACTTTGCCACATCTTCCGGCGTTGACTTTTCGGTATAGGGCGTAAAATTTCTTATATCCGCAAAGAGGATTGAACAGAATACCTTTTCTCCACCAAGTCTTGGGGGTTCTTTTACTACCCTCTCCACAAGTTCCTTTGAATAGTATCGGGAAAAGATCGCCTTTATCTTTCTCTTCTCCCTTTCTTCAAATTGATAGCGATAAACCAATGAAATAATCATTGTAGCAAGAAAAACATAATAACCTCTGATTATCCCCATCTCAAGGCGGTGATAGAATAGGAAAAGAGAGATGAGAAAATATGAGAGAAAGGAGACAAGGGAGAAAGGAATATAAAATCGTGCCGACCTGGTGAGGGTAGAGATGGAAATGAAAAATGCGAGAATAACTGTTATTATCATAAGCAAAATTGGAGAGAGTTCTTCAATCCGGAGTCTATTGATAAAGTTGTTTACCAAATTTGCCTGAATCTCAATCCCGGGAAAATGTCTCTTAAAAGGAACAGTGTGATAGTCAAATAGACCCGAGGCAGTGCCACCAATGAGGACTATCTTATCATCAAAATATTCCTGAGGAACCTTCTTAAAATAGACATCACTGAATGGTATCCTTCGGAAGGAACCTGCGGGGAGATAGTGGATTAAAAACTTTCCCGGGGGTTCTTCATTAGCAACCAATCGCGCAATTCGGCAGGCAAACGTCTCCTTTCCATTTAGCCGGGGATAACCAATCCTTACCACCCCATCTTCATCAGCAACTATCTCGCCCAGACCGCTCGGGGCAATATCACTAAATATTGACTCTTTATCATAGGAACTAACCAGAACAACCCTTTTATGCCTCAATATTGCACCAGCAAGCAATGAATCAAAATCCGGTTTTTGGTAGTATCTCTTTGCCACCGCGGGCAATGTATCCGGTTCACCGAAAAATATATCAAGACCAAGGACCTTTGCCTTTGTAAGATAATCAACCACCTCGGCAAAATAGGCGCGGGGCCAGTTTTGATAACGGCCCAGTTTAATTAGGCTGCTTTCATCAATATCAACGATTAGAATCTCTCTATTTTCCTGCGGGGCAATACTTAAAGAGTATTTAAAATCATATACCCTTCTTTCAAAAGGCAACCATAACAGATTAATACAAAAAAAGTTGAAAATTATGGCAACAGGAAAGGCGATGAGAAATGCTAAGATAAATCTATTCTTCAACTATTTTGCCCTTGAATAGACCTTAATGAATATATCCACCAATTTAGGGTCAAACTGGCTTTTCTTATTGAGACTCAACTCCCTTAAGGCAATGTCCGGCTCCATTTTCCCACGATAGGGTCGGTCCGAGGTCATCGCATCATAGGAATCTGCTACGGCAATTATTCGGGCAAAGAGTGGTATCTTTCTCCCCTTTAATCCCGCCGGATAACCTTTGCCATCAAACCTTTCGTGATGGTGTAGTATATTGGGAACAAGATTTTTGAGTTTTGCAATCGGTTCAATTATTTCAGAACCGAATTCAGGATGCCGCTTCATATATTCATACTCTTCATCGGTTAGCCGTCCCGGTTTGGAGAGAATTCTATCGGGAACGCCAATCTTACCCACATCGTGCAATATCGCGGAAATCTCCAGGTCTTTCATTTCCTCTTTTTTCAGTTTCAACCCAGCTCCAATTAATAGTGAATACTCAACAACCCGCGCTGAATGTCCCTTGGTATAAGGGTCCTTTGCATCAACCGCCTCAACAATTGACCTGATTGAAGATAGAAACAACTCATCAAGTTCTTTATACAGTGAGGCATTTTCAATTGCCACCGCAATTTGATTTCCCAGCGCCGTAAAGAGTTCCTTATCATCCTCGTTGAATTTACGATTGCCGCGTTTGTTTAAAACCTCGGCAACGCCTATGATCTTCCCCCTAGCAAATAGTGGCACCGCAAGTATTGAACGGGTTACAAATTTTGTCTTTTTATCAACCCCGGAAAACCATCTTGGGTCTTTTCTCACATCCGGGACCAAAAGAGGCATTTTATGTTGGGCAACCCAACCAGCGATTCCCTTACCGATAGGTATTCTTATCTCCTTCAGTTCCTTCTCCTTTACTCCCCTTGCCGTCATAAAATAGAGTTCACCCTTCTCCTCATCAATCTTAAATACACTCGTTGCCTCAGCATCCATTACCTCCTCTGCCTTCTGGAGTATGATATTTAAGAGGGCGTCAATATCAAGGGTGGAAGAGAAGGCAAGGGATGTATCTATGAGGGTTTCAAGATTCTTCACCCTCTTTACCAGTTCAGATGGCTTCAATTTCATATCTCCTCACACCGGCATTAAACCTCTCTCCGTAAAAGAGTTGAAGCTGAGGGTCAATATTGGGTCTAATTCTGTCTATTGGCTCACGGACCATATCATAGGATGCCTGGTCAATTGCAACCGGGTCATAGCCAGCAAGTATTCCAATATCCGGAGAGATTGCTGGCTCGGCGGTATAAAGACAATCGCAGTCAGGGGTAATATTTATCAAAAAATTTAGATAGAAGACCTTCTTATCTTTTATTAAATTTGCGGCATATTGGGCAATTCCCTTTTGGACCTCCTCGGAGGCGGCGTTCCAAAAGAATTTAATAGCCTGCTGGGGGCAGATTGAGATACAACCTGCACAGCCACTGCATCTCTTTTGATTTATCTGCACATATCTCTTCTCTTTTTCAATTGCATTATAGGCGCAATAATTGTAGCACTTCAAACAGAAATTGCATCTCTCCTTCTCCACATAGGGCTGGGAATGAGAATGGAGGGCAAGTTTACCACCCTTTGCGGCGCAACCCATACCCAAATTCTTCAGTGCCGCACCAAAACCGGTAACCATATGCCCCTTAAAGTGGCTGATGCAGATAATCGTATCGATATCTTTAAATACCCGGGCAATCTTTGAACCATTGATTTCTATATATTCACCACCAAAGATGCCATCGCCGATGACTATTGGAGCAAAATCAAAATTATGTTCTCTCGCCAGGTCAATATGGGTATCGCCTTTAAATCTCCGCCCCGAATAAAGGGTTGTGGTATCAGTTAAAAAGGGGCGCCCCCCCACCCTCTTTATTAAATCAACAATAATCCGAACATACAATGGACTTACAAAATTCAAATTGCCGTCCTCACCAAAATGGACCTTTACCGCAACCACCGAATTCTTACCCACGATCTTCATACCACCTGAGACCTCTATCAGCCTTTCCAGCATCTTCAGGTAGTTCTCTTTGTGCTTCTTGGTAAGGTCTAAAAGATAAACCCTCGCCATATAATAATAATATATACTTTAACACAAAATTCAAGGGGAAATCTAACCCGGGTCTATCTTGATGTATAGGAGTTTGAAAATTCCTATAAATAATACAAGATATTCAGGGGGAGCACCCCTGAAACCCCCGCGGTCTAATGTTCTTAAGAGATACGCCGATACCCAATTTCATTTCGTTTGCCCTGAATATCTTGTCCCTTTTCTTTATTATAATGAAAAATTTCATTATCAGGGGCTAAAGCCCCTGAAACCCCAACCCTCACCCTCCCTTCTCCTTAGCGGTTCCAAAACCGCTAAGGTAGGAGGGGCTTCCCAGTCCAATTTGTAATCGCGGTTGGGAAACCGCTCCCACAGGGAATAACAATCGATTGGATAGACATCAGGGCGATTTATTATCCGTTTTAATTCCATTTTGTTAATCCGCTTGAATCTTGAGGTAACAGGAATTTTTGAAATTCCTATTACCTTGAATTAATCCCCTTTACTTCCCCTCTTTTTCAAAAGGGGATACAGGGGGATTAAAACAATTTAGTAGGTGCGGTTTCCTGACCGTGCTGAAAATCACATCCTTCATTCCCTTGATTTTTATTCTCTTCCCGTGATTTCCCTTAATAACCCTTTATCCCCCTAATTTCCCCTTTGCCCTCAATTGCCCTATAATTTAAGTATCTCATTTATATTCTCTATCAATTCTTTTATCTCAGCAAGTGTCAAATCACCCATATGGGCTATTCTGAAGGTCTTCTCTTTCAAATCGCCATAGCCATTGGAGATCTGGAATCCTCTTTTACCGAGTTCAGAATTCAAGTCGGCAACAGTAATCTTTCTTGTATTATCAATACAGGTAAGGGTAACTGATTCATATCCCGGTTCAGGGAAGAGTGCAAAGTATCTTTTCGCCCATTCTCTAACATAATTTGCCATCTCAAGATGCCTTTTATACCTGTTCTCCATTCCTTCGGCAAGAATCTTATCCATCTGTTTATCCATCGCATACATAAGGGTTACTGCTGGTGTGGTTGGTGTCTGGCGGTCTTTTTCATATCTCTTTATCATTGCATCAAAATCAAAATAGTAACCACGGTCGGTGATTGTCTTTGTTCTTTCAAGGGCACGCGGTGTGACTGTGCAGACCGCAAGTCCAGGGGGGAGGGCAAAACATTTCTGACTGCTCGTCAAACAGACATCAATCCCGAGGTTATCAATCTCAATCTTATCGCCCATCAGTGAGCTTACCGTATCGACAAGCCAGAATGTATCAGGATATTTCTTCATCACTTCTGCAATCTCTTCTATCGGGGCACGCACACCGGTTGATGATTCATTATGAACCAATGTGACTGCATCGTATCTCTTTTTCTTTAATTTATCTTCAATCATCTCGGGTTTAATTGCCTTTCCCCATTCAACGCGTATTTCATCAGCGTTCTTTCCACAGGCTTTGGCAATCTTGAGCCACCTATCACTGAATGCTCCATTTACACAACATAGAACATCTTTATAGACGCAATTTCTTATTGCGCCTTCCATTATTCCGGTCCCTGAGGATGTGAATACCATTACATAGTTTTGGGTATGCAAGGCCTTTTTTATCTTATTCACAATCCCTTCATAAAGGGCACCAAAGTCCTTTGACCGATGACCAATCATCGGTTTTGCCTGTGCCTGCAATATATCTTCCCTGACCTCAGTCGGTCCGGGAATGAAGAGTTTTTTGTGCATTATACCTCCCTTTTTTAAATGCCTAAAAGTCCAAAATTCCTAAATACCTAAAAGAAAAAGTCCAAAAATTCAAAACACCTAAATACCTAAATTTCATTGAAGACACTTGTAGATTATAGTTGAAAGAATTTTAATTAACTCAACACACTCAATAAGATGGGGATTAACTATCTCACTCTTCAATAATCCTCGTTCAATTATCAACCTTAACCAATATCTTGTTTCCTTACCTTCTTTGAATGCGACATCAACCCTGTATACAAAGTCATTCAATGTTAGCGAACCATCAGCTTCTTCAAGATTAGAGCCAACCGAAGTACCAGATTTGCATAGTTGTCGTTTTATTACCTTACCTTCTTCAGTATCTGGAAGCATTGAAACGAGTTCTAAAATCCTGAGTGCAAATTTATATACTCTTTCTTTCAACTCGTCACTTATGCTGTATTTTTTTTCAATTTTTTTAGGCATTTTTATTATCTCTTTAAGCTTTTAGGCATCTTCTATTATTTCTTTAGGCATTTTAGGTATTTTAGGCATTTAGGTATTTTTTATTATCCTTACCCATATTTCTCTTGTCCTTGGTCCGTCAAATTCGCAGAGGAAGATGCCCTGCCAGGTGCCGAAGGCGAGTTTACCATCTTCAACGAATATTGTCCTTGATGAACCGACAATCGCTGCCTTTATATGGGCATCTGCATTGCCTTCGGTGTGGGAATAATTGCTGCGGGATGGGATAAGTTTTTCCAGTGTTCTGGAGATATCCTCCTGCACCGATGGGTCGTAATTTTCGTTTATGGTAATTGCGGCCGTTGTATGGGGACAGAAGATGTGGATGATTCCCTCTTTTATTCTATTTTTATTAATTATCTTCTGAATCTCACCGGTAATGTCCAGCAACTGGCATCTCTTTTCCGTGGAGATTCTTATCTTTTCAATCACAGATAATTATAATAAAAATAACGAGTTTGTCAATTTATTATTGCAAACGGAAAGGGACTTTATAAACAAGATACATCAGGGGAGTTCCCCTGAACCCCCCCAAAATAAACTTTTCCTAATCGGCTCGGCACCATCCATTGACATAATGCCCATCCCTGATGTA
>CBFGJQ010000428.1:0-8842 GCA_965649095.1 Caldifarciminota bacterium
TCAGTTTAAATCGTAGGTCTTTGCTACTTTCCGAAAACCAGGCAAATTGCGAGATATTCAGGGAGAGCCCCCTGAAAACCCCCGTTATACCGCAAATCTGCTCTTGGCGCAGAAGCCTTCTTCACATCGCCTCCCCTGAATATCTTGTGGCTTTTCTTTCATTTTACAGTATTTCATCTAACTGAAGTTGGAGCTACAGATGTTTTTTCTCACCTTTCAGACAACGTTTGGATACCCCTGCTTAGAGGGGATTATTATGAATTATCCGGTTGACCCCTCTGATTATGGATTTACCGTCGCCACATATTCCTGACCAGTTTTTGTATACTTCAATATCACCGCACTCTTTATGGGATTCCCATATTCATCCAGGGAGATATTACCAGAAACCGATTTAAAATCCTTGATTGACTGGAGTGCCTCTTTTATCTTAACTGGATTGTCTGAATTTGCCCTCTTTATTGCCTCAAGGAGTAATAGAGTAGCGTCATAGGCAAGGGTAGCCAGGGCATCGGGGGTTGAACCGTATTTTGTCCTGTATTTGTTAACCCAGTTCTGAACCTCAGGTCTTGGGTCAGCCGGTGAATAGTGGTTCGTAAAATAACCGCCAACAATTGCATCACCGCCGATATTTAGCATCTCCGGCGAATCCCAGCCATCACCGCCCATAAGGATTGATTTTACACCTATCTCCCTTGCCTTTTTGGCAATGAGTCCAACCTTATTGTAGTAATCCGGGATATAAAGGATATCAGGATTTGCCTGCTTGACTTTTGTTAACAAGGCAGAAAAGTCCGTATCATCTTTTTGGTAAGATTCATAGACAAGGACCTCTCCCCCACCTTGAATGAAATTGTCGCGATAAAATTCGGCAAGTCCTTTTACATAGTCATTCCCAACATCATAGAGTATTGCCGTGGATTTTGCCTTTAAATTCTCAAGGGCAAACTTTGCTGCTACCATTCCCTGGAATGGATCAATGAAACATGCCCTGAAGACAAAATCCTTCCTTGAACCATCCTCGCGAATCGTTACCTTTGGATTTGTTGAAGTAGGGGTAATCATTACTACACTTGCATCCTGACAGACCTCAGATAAGGGAATTGAGCACTTGGAAGAGACCGAACCAATTATCAACTTTACACCATCCTGATTTATCAATTTGCTTCCAGCATTCTGTGCCTCAGTTGGGTCGTTCTTATCATCCTGGATAAAGGTCTTTATCTGTTTTCCATTTATACCGCCGGCTGCATTTACCTCTTCAATTGCCAGCATAAAGCCATTGCGGGTAGATTCACCAAAGGTCTTTACATCACCGGTTAAGGGGGCAACAAGGCCAATCTTTATCACATTTTCCTGCGGACTACAGGAAAAGATCAACAAACCCAGCAAAGTTAAAGACAGCCTCTTCACTTTCTTCTCCTTTCTTTTTATCTACCACTACTGATTTTGAAGCACCAACTTCTGACTATTCCTTCCGGTACTTCTTCATCCCTTCTTCATATAAATCACCGCCGTAGGCATCATTGGCGACAATGACCGGAAAGTTTTCAACCTCAAGTTCCCTTATCGCCTCAGCACCAAGGTCCTCGTAGGCAACAATTCTAACCGCCTTGATATTCTTCGCAATTAAGGCGGCGGCACCACCGGTTGCGGCAAAATAGACCGCCTTATACCTTTGCATTGCCTCGCGAACTTCTTTTGAGCGAACGCCCTTACCAATCATTCCTTTTAGACCGATTTCAAGCAACTTTGGCGTATATGGGTCACAGCGGCCAGAGGTTGTCGGACCAGCCGGGCCAATCACATAACCAGGCTTTGCCGGGGCTGGACCGGCATAATAGATTATCTGTCCCTTCAATTCCAGAGGGAGTGGTTCACCCTTTTCGGCAAGCTCAAAGAGCCTCTTATGCGCAGCATCCCGTGCGGTATAAACCTTTCCGGTTATTAAAACACTATCACCAATTTTTAACTTCAAGACATCCTCTTCAGAAAGAGGGGTTTTTAGTCTAATCACCTCTGACATAATACCTCCTCACTCCAATTCTTTTATATCACCGCGCTCTTGTGCCTTGCGGCATGACAGTTAATGTTAATCGCGACCGGGAATGAGGCAATATGCCTGGGGAAGACCTCAATAAAGACATCAAGACAGGTAACCCTGCCCCCCAGTCCCATTGGACCGACTCCAGTCTTGTTAATCTTTTCCAGAAGTTCCCTTTCCACATCGGCATAGAATGGGTCAGGATTTCTCTCACCAATATTACGCAAGAGCGCCTTTTTGGCAAGATATGCTACATACTCAAAGTTGCCACCGATACCGACACCGACGACGACCGGCGGACAGGGATTTGAACTTGCCTGAATAACCCAATCAACAACAAATTTTTTAATCCCCTCAATGCCGGCGGCCGGCGCCATCATCTTCACCGTGCTCATATTCTCACTTCCCCCGCCTTTTGGTGCCACGGTAATCTTTATCTTGTCTCCCGGCACAATTCTGGTATGAATGATGGGTGGTGTATTATCATTGGTATTTTTACCCTTTAGCGGGTCAGATAGGATTGACTTTCTCAGGTAGCCTTCAGTGTATCCCCGGGCAACCCCTTCCGTAATTGCCTGATTGATATCTCCCTTCACTCTGACATCAAAACCATGTTCAAGAAAGACAACCGCGAAGCCGGTATCCTGACAGATGGGAATCTGCTCATTTCGGGCAATATCTGCATTCTTTAACAGTTGGTTTAAAATATCCTTCCCCACCGGTGATTCCTCTTTATTTAGAGCATCTTTTAGTGCCCTATAGACATCGTCTCCTAAAAAATAATTCGCCTCTTTGCACAATCGGGCAACGGTATCCACAATTGTGCTATAATCAATCTCGCGCAATGTAGGCATTATAACCTCCCTTCAGTTTACCGCAATCCTCTCCCCAAAGGAGAGTAAATGGTAAGGATTCAATTTTGATTCCATATTCAAATTCCTAAATTATACTCATAAAGGGATTGACGGTCAATGAAGAAGAATGGTTCATTTACCTATGCAGAATTCCTCAAATATCTTATTCAAGATATCCTCACGCAGAATCCTGCCGGTCAATTCTCCGATAATATCCAGACAATTATGTAGTTCAAATGCTATTACCTCTGGAGTCTGTTCCCTTTTGATATTACCAAGACATTCCCTCAGATTCTTTAATCCCTGAATATGTCGCTGCCGGGTGATAAGAATATTCTCTCCGGCTTTTCTGGGATAGAGTCTATTTTTAATCTCTTTTTTTAAGGTTTCAATATTATCACCGTTCATCGCCGATATCTTTATTGCATCCGATAATATTTCACTATTTCTCAACGTAAGATTCAGGTCTATCTTGTTTATGACAAGAATTTTGGGAAACCCCTTTGTAAAATTATATAGATATGTGTCCTGTTCATTTAATGGTTCAGAACCATCAAAGAGCAAAAGAATCAAATCTGCATTTCTTAACATTTCCTCACTGCGATTGCTGGCAATCTTATCCGGACCGGTTCCACCCGCAAAGATGCCGGCAGTATCTATCAAATTAACCGATATTCCTTCTATCTCCACCTCCTCTTCAATAAAGTCCCTTGTCGTTCCAGGTGTTTCATGAACGATGGCGCGGTCATAGCCCAATAGACGATTAAAGAGCGTTGATTTACCGACATTGGGCTTGCCGGCAATGACCACCCGGTAGCCGTCTTTCAGTTTATATCCCTGTGCAGCACCCGAAAGGAGCGAATCAATCCTGCCTAAAAGATTTTGGATTTTATTTAGCAACTCTTGCCTGTCATAATGGACATCTTCTTCTTCCGGGAAGTCAATATCTGCCTCAAGGACTGTTAATATATTTACAATTTCCTTAGAAATATCATTCAAGACTGCTGAAAGTTTACCCTCTAATTGATACATTGCCAATTTTCTGACTTCATCACAACGGGCATTAACGAGCTCGGATACTGCCTCGGCCTGGATCAAGTCAATCTTATTATTTAATAATGCCCGCCGCGTAAATTCTCCGGGTTTGGCAATTCTCAATCCAGATTGGAGATAAATATTAATTATCCTCTCAACAATTAGAGGATTCCCGTGACAGGAAATTTCCACAACATCCTCGCCGGTGTAGGAATGAGGTTTATAGAAGAATGCCACGAGAACCTGGTCAATCTTTTCCTTCGTATCCGGGGCGATGATTGTGCCATAATAGACACGATTGGGCAAAAATTTGTCAATTTTACCAAAGGGTTGGAAGATTTCACTTGTCAATTTTATAGCCTCCTCACCACTGATTCTGATTATCGCCACGCTTGAGTAACCAGCCGGGGTTGCACAGGCGATTATCGTATCATTCACATTTAGTCAGTCTTATTATTCTATTTCTTTTTCAACTTTTGGGGCAATGATCAAGGTTCTATTGGGTCCTTTACCAATTGTGTAAAATTTTACGCCGGGAATTTCACTTATTGTATTTATTACAATCCTCTCCTCTCTCGGTGTCATTGGGTCAAGTGCCATTTCCCGACCTGTCTGTTGAACGATTCTTGCTATTGCCTCGGTCTTTTTCTTTAAGAAGTTGTTCCGTTTTGCACGATATCCATTTACATCAAGGAGAATTTTAGCGTTAGAATAGAAACGGCGGGCAAGGCGGGATATCAGGTATTGCAGTGCCCAGAGGGTTTCGCCGTTCCTGCCGATAAGCAGAGAATCTCCGCCTCTTGTTTTGATATTAATTGTGTATCCCTGTTCATCTTTAAAGACACTGATATTTGTCTTAAATCCCAAATTACTGATGAAGTAATTGGTTAAGGCAATTAAATATTGACGAGGCTCCTTTATTTTAACCCTGACCTTCGTCTCCGTTTCATTTTGAGCAATAATTTCATAGGTTACCTCACTCTCCGTAACCCCTAAGGCTTTTATCCCTTGAGCAAGCGCATCGTTCAGGTCCTTACCGGATGATTCAATCACCTTCATATATGCCTCCTTATTGTTATAAAGTTCTTAACATCTTAAACTCCTCTCACTTCTTAACGGAAAGTGTTACACCAAAATGTCTTTTAATTAAAAATTGCTCAATTAACGAGAGTATGTTATAGGTAAACCAATACAATTGTAAACCAGAAGGGAAATTTAAAAAGACATAGATCATCACTAACGGCATAATAATTATCATAAACCTTTGCCTTGGGTCAACTGCAGTCATAAGGGATTGGATGAGCATCATAATTCCCATACCAATCGGCAGGACATAATAAGGGTCTTTAACTGAAAGGTCGTTTATCCAGAGGATGAATGGAGCCTGACGAAACTCAATTGATGTGGAGAGAACCTGGTAAAGGGCAATAAATATAGGAAACTGTATCAGTAGCGGTAAACAACCAGAAAACGGATTTATCTTATATGCCTTGTAGAGATGCATCATCTCCTGATTCAGAGTTTGGGGGTCATTTTTATATTTCTGTTGTAATCTCTTCAATTCAGGCTGAAGCATTTGCATCCTTTGCTGGGAAACAAACACCTGTTTTGATAGAGGGAAGAATATCGCCTTGAGAAGAACTGCAAAGATAATCACAACAACCCCATAGTTCTTCACCAGGGAATAGAAGAACTTTAAAATACCGAGAATTATCCGGGCAATGGGTCCCCAGAATCCACCAGCGGCAATCTGTTCGTATCCCTTTTTATACTGAACAAGGAGCGAATACTGAATAGGTAAGAGAAGCACCGATATATTGATTTCATTTTTGCCATAAATTTCAACACCAAAACGATTGACATTACCCCTCACTCCACATCCAAAATATGCCTTCTCTATTTCCGATTCTGAAAATGAACCCGCAATCTGATGGAGAAAGGTTTTTTCAATAACACCGAGGTTATTGATTATCAGGACAAAATATTTGTTCCTCAGGGCGAGCCAATGCCAGGCTGTTTTATATTCAAGTTTTGTTTTAATATTGGGAGTGATACGGTTGAATTTATAATCCTGGACATAAACATCAAAATGGCGGATGTCTTCTGCTTGATTCTTCTTTTCGGTTATCGCCAACCCATCCTTTAGACTGAGTGTCTGGGGGAGTGTATCACTTGCTACCTTTAGATTAAATCCATTTTCCATGGCAAATGAATATCTTTTATAGACCATAATTTCGCCAATCCTTTTTTTAAATACTACCGAATCTTGAAATAATTGGTAATCAAAACCGAAGACGCTATCACCAATTATTGTAGTAAATAGAAACTTGCCTTCGGGGACAATGTCAACTTTATAATCCTTGAAGAAAAATGATTTTATTGCACCACCGCTGGTTGAAAAGATAAGTTTCAACTTCTCCCTATCAATTACAATCGTATCTCCCCTTGGAATATTTAAGGCTTCAACCTCCCTCACGGCCGATACGGTGTCAGAAGGTATCGCCTTTTGCGCCGTTGGGGCCGGCTGTGGTTTACTCAAATAACTCCAAAATAGGAGGATTATGATTATAAAAAGAAAGGCGAGTAAAAGTCTCTTCTGTTCTTCCGCCATCTTACCTTTCCTCTGAGTCTTTTACAACCGGATCATAACCACCCGGTGAAAATGGATTGCATCGTAATATTCGGAGAATGCTCATCAGCCCACCTTTAACAAGGCCATATTTTCTTAGGGCATCAATAGCATAATTAGAACAGCTCGGTTCAAAACGGCAAACCCGCGGAAGGAAACATCCTAATGTAATCTGATAGAATCTGATTAGCCATATAATAAAGAGGACAAAGAAAGTAGAAATTTTGTTAATCTTCATCTGGGAGGATGAGTCAGAATTGCACGGAAAGAATATTAAACACATCCCGCCACCTCCTTTTGAAAATGGAGGTAGCCTTCAATTACTTCAGTGTAGTTTAGTTGTCCTTGTGCCAAAAATAAGACTTCAAACCCCTTAAATATCTCTTTATTCATTCGATATGCCTCCCTTAAAATTCTTTTTACCCGATTGCGTTTAACCGTGCCACCGACATTCCTGGAGGCAATAAAACCGGCCTTCTGCTCGGGAGCGGGTAAATAGATTATTGTTAACTTATTGTAAAAGAACCTTTTTCCTTCTAAAAATAATCTTTTTATCTCCCGTTTCCTTAGAATTTCATTCTTCTTCAGCCCGAATTTTCTAATTCGTTTTTGCGACCCATTAGACAACTAACCTCTTTCTCCCCTTTTTCCTTCTTCGGCTCAGGACCTTCCTGCCACCTCTTGTCTTCATTCTTGCCCGAAAGCCATGGGTCTTTTTCCGCTTTCTTCTGCTGGGCTGATATGTCCTTTTCATAAATTTAAGTATATCCAAAAATTGGGAAAAGTCAATATACCGTTAAATGCCGCTTGATTTTTTGATTATCAATTTTATAATCTATTGTGGAAACCGATTATCTTAGAACTCTCAAAAAAGAAACCGAATCGGCAAGGCGGATATGCGTTATAGGGGTAGGTAATATTCAAAAGGGGGATGATGGTACCGGGCCGGTGGTTATAAAGATACTCAAAGAGAAAATAAAAAAATCAAAAAAAAGAAATATTTTGCTCATTGATAGTGGTGAGGTTCCCGAGAATATTACCGGTGAGATAAGAAGATTCCTGCCCGACCTCACAATTATAATTGATGCCTGTATAAGTGGTGAAAAACCGGGGACAATATATCTGGTAAATCCTGATAAAATTAAGGCTGATGATATATCAACCCATCGCCTATCACTATCAATGTTTGTAAAATTTCTCACAGAGTCAATACCGACAAAGGTAATAGTGATTGGCATTGAACCTAAAAATTTAAATTTTAGAGAAGATATTTCATTAGAGGTTAGCCAGGCAATTGAAAAACTAATTCAGTTATTAGACGAATTTTTGAAGACTTAAACGTAATTGACCCGTATTATTCAACGAGACCTTCCGAATGGCAGTTTTTCTTTTTACGATGAAAAGAAGTTATGATTTCTTTCATTATTTTAGTAACATCGGCACGAATTTCAGAAAATTTTTCGTAGAGTTCTCGCTCACTATTAAAGCCCATAATTAATGCTACATCCTTTAAACCTTCTTTTGTTATGACATCGGTTGCGCCGATTGTTAAACGATAGATGTCCCGGATGGTTTTGAGAAAATTGAAGCTATTAAACAAAAAAGCAAATTCGTTTCTATACTGCGGCATCCTTTCCGAAAGAATTTCAAATAGTTTTGAATTGACCGGCTCGGTAATTTTTAGATGTGCCTTTAATATGAGCATCAACATCTCTATATCCCTCAAACCACCCGCACATTCTTTAATATCTATCCCGGAATTGATATGTTCTTTACCCGAATGGCGTGAATTTATCTCATTTATCATCCGCCTTATATAAATCTCTTTTTTTTCGAAAATATGCGGTTGAATGATTGATTTCAAAAATTCTCTTTCAAACCGATGGGAACCGGCAATCAGCCTGGCGCCAAGTATCTGGGATTGCTCAATAAATATATCTGACCTATCTTCAGCAAGCAATTGCTCAATCTCTTTAAGTGTTATAACAAATCTTCCAAAGTATTCAGCGAATCTATGGTGAGGGATTGTTCCCCGTTTTATTATTTCCGCATTCATCTTACTGATAACCCTGTTAGAATAGGAGATTAAATTCGGGTCTTCTGAATTCAATAAAACAATCAAATCGTAGTCATCATCATAAGCCTGTTCCCTTGCATGACCCCCAGCGGCAAATATCGCCAGGACATCTTCGGTTATGATTCTTTTGTTAAATTCTATATCGGTCTCTTCCCGGCATATGTCATAAAGGGTTCTGATATACTGGTCAGCGAATTCAATGA
>CBFGJQ010000429.1:0-2414 GCA_965649095.1 Caldifarciminota bacterium
ATATCTTGTCCCTTTTCTTTATTATAATGAAAAATTTCATTATCAGGTAATAGGAATTTTTCAAATTCCTATTACCTTAAAAATAAACCGTTCGTCAAGCCGCAGAGAGGTAATCCCATATTTTCTGCTGGTCCCCCTGTCTTTTTGGGGAATTTCTTGATTTATGTTCTACCAGTTAGTAAGGATGGTAGTAACGAGCCTCTCGGCAGTCTTTCCTATTGCCTCTCTGATACTTTTATCTTCATCGTTTGTATAGATTGCCCAGTCTGAGACATCTCCCTCCCAGAATATGCTGTTCTTCACCCGGTCAAGACAGACCACGGAAAACTTCACAGTAATCTTATACTGAGAGACATTGAGGGCACCGGTATAGACATAAGGGTCCTTGGAAAAACCACTAACCTTTCCGGTTATAATGATGTCAGCCTGTTCTTCGCTGGTGATTCTAAGATTTGAATTTTTCCGAAATGCCTCAATGGTTAATTGGGTTGCAATTTCATCAAGTCCGGGCTTATAGGTCTGATTTTCAAAGATTTTTATATGGACCCTTTGAATATATCCAGGCAAAAGGGAACGGGTGGAATAGCCACAACAGCCGGAAAGTAGTAAGTAGTAAGTGGTAAGTAGTAAAAGGCGATACTCCATTTTTTTTATCATTTTAAGAGCTCCAGCCTTTTCTGTGCTTCCTGTGCCCAGATGTCACCAAGTCCGTATTTATTTATAATCTCTTTATAGACCATCTTTGCCGCTTCCATTTCATTCAGCATTTCCAGGGCAAGGCCGCTCTTAAAAAGGGCGGTTGGATACCACATCTTATCCTTTTCAAAACAATTCACAATCTTCTGATATTGATATAATGCCCTTATGAAATCGCCCTTACCTAAGTATGCCTCACCGAGCCAGTAATGATATTCAACATTTGGCTCTAATTCAAGCGCCGTTTTTAGATTTTCTATCGCCTCATTTATTGCACCGCTCCTCAAGAATGCATAGCCAACTTCAAAAAAATAATTCGCCACCGGCATATCAGAAGTAGCAATGAGTTTCCTCCCCACCTCAATTATTTCATGCCAGCGCTGTGCCTTTTTAAGCGCCGTGAGCTGATTCTCCATAGCTTCTTCATACAGTAGTGTATCGGAACTTGCGAGTCTGTAGTAATAGGCAGCGGAATCAAAATCCATCTTCATATACTTCAATGTTCCCATCTTAAATAAACCCTGGTAAAAATATTTACCCCCTTTAAACCTTTTAATATATTGAGCAAGGAGGGATTCTGCAATAATAAAATCGCCACTAATGAAGCGCACCAGAAAATGGTTATAAAAAATCTCTTCCTGATTTTGATAACCCGGTAAATGCACAAGAGAGTCAAGCAAAGCGCGCCCTTCCTTCCACCGCCTATTCTCCATAAGATAACCAATCTGAGCGATATAGAAATCAAGGTCAAGGCCACCCATTTTCTCTATGTATAATGACTCAGCCCTCTTCATCTTTCCTCTGTGAATAAGGCTCAAGAGATAAGGCTTTACCAGTTCACTGTCATCCATAATTTCTTTGAAATCGAACTTGATTATCGCCGAATAATCCCTTTTTTGGAATTTATAGTTGAAATAGTTAATCATACATTTGCATCTGAAGAGTGAATCACTAATGTCTCCTATCAATTCCTCGTAGATTGGCTCAGGATTACCTCCCGTCTTGAACAGACATTCAGCCTTAATCAGTTTAATATAATGGTCATCGGTTTGGGCAAGGACCAAATCTTTTGCCGCATTCCTGAAATCTCCATTCTGGAAATAGACCAAACCCCGGGCAATTCGGGCAAAATTTTTTGTCTCTCCAAAATTGATATAATCTTCCATTATATTATAGCACTCTTTATACAACCCCTTTCTAATAAGATTGTAGCAATATATGGAATCTAAATAGTAATTCTTTTTAAAATTCATTTTCAGGTTCTCAAGATTGGAAAGAAGATTTGTGGTGTCTGATAAGATTGTATCTAACTTAATTGAATCGGGTAGTCTGAGCGCCGATGAATCAAGGCGTCGGATATTTAAGAAGCGCTGAACGAGCCTTACATCTTCAAGATTTTCTATCTCCATCCCCGCGGGGATTCTATCTTCAAGGAACATACTCAAGATTTTACTCTTGGCAGTCAATTCCGGATAGACTGCCATACGGGATATAATATCCTTTAACCCTCTTTCATCTATCTCCAGGGCAATGATTGCCCACGGATAGAGATTCTCCCTTGGTATTTCTGATAGGTTGATCTTTTGATATTCATAGTATGCACTCAGGGTATCACCAGCAAGGAGATAATTTTTAATTAAATGTAATTTGCCACGGAGGCCCTTTATGTTTTTTAATATCATAATCTTCTCTGCCGGGTCCTTTGTAGCAACTGCCTT
>CBFGJQ010000429.1:2424-8806 GCA_965649095.1 Caldifarciminota bacterium
GTCATTCTTTGGACAGAGCTTTAGCAGTTCATCAAGAAAAAAGCCCGCGGTTCCAAGTTCAAGGGCAATCTGATTTAATAAACTTGTATCAACTGAAAGATAATCATAATTTTTAATGTATTCATAGGCGAGTAAGAAGGAATTCTGATTAACGAGTCGGCGGATGAGGGTATTGAAAATTTCATCTCTGTTTTTATCGTATTTAAAGCCTTTTAGGTATGTATTGGCGCAGGCAAGAAATTCTAATGAGTTATTCTCTTTATCATAGATTTTTAATAGATAGTATAATGCCTCAGGCACCAGTGTATCATTGGGATTTTCGGTAATAAAATTTTTAAAGAATATTTCAGCAGTCCGGTAATTGCCTTTTTCAAAATTACTACGGGCAATAAGAAAATCCTGGGCATTACCAAAAGCCAAGGGAGACATAGTCTCGGCAAATAAAAGGGCAAGAAGGGGAATCATCTTTTTAAGCCGCTCGTATCTTTCCTGTCTCTTTTAGAAGTATCCGCTCCATCTCTTCTGCGGAATGTTCCCAGGAGAAATTCTTCGCCCACTCTTTTGCCGCATCTGAGAAGTTTTGCCATTTTGTATCATCATCAAGCAAGTCAATAATCTTTTGAGCGAGCGTTTCAATATCACCATAGGGATAGAGATAACCGGTCTTGCCATCAATCAGTGCCTCGCGCAGGCCCGGTGAATTGGCACAGATTACCGGTGTTCCACAGGCCTGTGCCTCAATAACGGTCAAACCGAAGCCCTCTTTAATTGATGGCTGAATGACTACCCGGGCACTCCTATATATCTTATACTTTTCTGCCTCACTCACCTGACCGTAAAAACTTGCTGAAACATTTAGTCGCCCGGCAAGTTCCGTCAGATCACCTCGAGCATCACCCTCGCCGGCGATTACCAAATCAACCGGTCTTTGTTTTTTTATAATAGCAACTGCCTTCAGAAGGTGGTCTATTGATTTATATCTCTTTATCCTCCCTACATACGCAATGAGGTTTTTTTTTCGTGGTATAACTGAATTATCTTCTATCTCAGGAATCCCACTATATACAATATATACCTTTTTACCTGCCCCCATCTTCTTTAAGTCTTCAGCCGAACTTTCTGAAATGGCAATAAAGTTTGAATTGTGGTATAATAGGGAAATCAGCCTTTCAGTTATAAAAACATATCCGGCAAAAAAGATATTAGTTTCTTTAAATATTGTCTTGCGAAATAGATGCATCACCATTGCCAGATTTTTTTTTCTGGCAAAGAGGGGCGAATAGAAGGGAATTTTATTGAGGTCGTCAATTATGATATCAACCTGCTTAATTCTTAGAATTGCGCGCAATGCAAATGGCACCCAGAAATTAAAGTTAAATCTGTGTCCGATGCGAAAAATCTCAAAACCATCAATGGTTTCATAACGACTCTGCCCTTTCCCACGACTACAGAGGAGTATAACCCTGTGCCCCCTTTTTAAGAGTCTTGAAAATATCTCATAGAGATAAATTTCCGCACCACCAGCATTGGGATTTTTCCAATCCTGCCAGTTGATGACTAAGATATTCATCAGACCTTTGCTCGCCAGTAGTTCAGTAGGTCTTCCAGGGTTTTTTCAATCTTTATTTTGGCATGCCAGCCAGTTATGCTGGAAAATTTCTCACCATTACCCAAGAGCACAGGTATATCGGTCTTGCGCAGACGGCCGGGGTCAATCTTTATTTCGAAATTTACCCTTGCCATCTTTTTAAAAACTTCAATAACCTCAGACAGGGAATAACCCATACCAGAAGAGATATTGTATACCTCTCCGGTAGCACACCTTTGTATTGCAAGTTTGTAGGCAAGCACTACATCCTGGACATTCATAAATTCCCTTTTTATCTCAATATTACCAACTTCAATTAGAGGTGGCCTTTTACCACATTCAATCTCAGCAATCTGTCGGGCAATGGAGGGCAGAACAAAATCGTCACTCTGCCCCGGTCCGGTATGATTGAATGGCCTCAATATTATTATATCTATTCCCGCGCGGGCATAATCGCGACATACCAGTTCTGCAGTATATTTGCTTACTGCATACGGACTCTTTAACTCTATCGGTGAATCCTCTGTTAAATTCTCTCCTCCCCCGTAGACCTCACAGGTGGAGATAAATATAAATTTTATTTTCTTATTGAGATTCCTGGCTGCCTCAAGGAGATTGACCGTTCCCATTACATTGGTACTATAGGTTAAAACTCGGTCCCGAAACGACCTGCTGACAGAACTTATCGCGGCAAGATGGAAGATAATATCCGGGTTATGTGTCTTTAAGACCTCGGCTACCGCATCTTTATTCAGTAAATCAAGGGGAACAAATTTCCCGCGCCTGGGTCTCAGTAGTGGGTAGCAGGTGGGGATGATAATTTCAAGGGTCTCTTTAAAAACCTTCATTAGATGCGAACCAACAAACCCTTCCGCACCGGTTACAAGAATTCTATTCATAAAATCCTTGTCCGCCAGTAATCGAGCAAATCCCGGAGGGTCTTCTCAAAGGGTATTTCTGGACTCCAGCCCGTTGCTTCTTTAAATTTCTCAGCGGAACCGATGAGCAGTTGAACATCGGATGGTCTCAGGCGTGATTCATCCTGTTTTATTTCCAGGTCAATACCGGATAGGGCAATGAGTTGATTGAGTAATTCACCGATCTTTATCCCCCTACCCGAGGCAATGTTATAGACCTCCCCTGGTTTCCCTTTTTTTAAAGAGAGATAATAACCCCGGACCACATCCCGGACATCAAGGAAATCCCTCATTGCCTCAAGGTTGCCAACATATATAATCGGTTCCCTTCGCTTTTTTTCAATTTCAACAATCTGGCGGGCAAAATTAGAAGAGACAAATACCTCCCCCCGGCGCGGTCCGGTATGGTTAAATGCCCTGGTTCGGACTATCGGCAAGCCATAACTTTTGTAGTATTGAAAACCGAGTAAGTCCTGGGTGACCTTACTCACTGCATAGGGGCTTAAGGGTCTTAAGGGGTTCGTCTCTTTGATAGGAATCTCTTCGGGATAGACAAGCCCGTATTCCTCGCTTGAACCAGCAATCTGAATCAGTGGTTCAAGTTTCAATTCCCTTACTGCCTCAAAGATATTGACTTCACCAATAATATTGGTCGTAAGGGTTTCTGTGGGGGCACGCCAGGAGAATGGAACATAACTCTGTGCCGCAAGATGAAATATATAGTCAGGTCTAATTTCATTAATTACATATTTAACTGCTGAGGCATCCTTTATATCGCATTCATACAATTTTATCTTACTCAGGATGTGGCTGATATTATCCAGCCTTGAGCGCCATCTTACAATACCAGAGACCTCAATATCTTCTAAGCTTAATAGATATTCAGCGAGATGACTCCCGGCAAAGCCGGAAATACCAGTAATCAGCGCCTTCATAAACCTCCCTTCTTGTTACACTTCCCATCATTTTTTGCCCAGTGATGACGGTAGATATGCCATTGGGTCAACCGGCTTACCTAAAAGACGCACCTCATAATGGAGATGGGGCGATGTGGACCTGCCGGTAGAGCCAACAGTTCCAATCACTGCCCCCGCCATTACATAATCACCCTGTTTAACTGTAATTGAATTGAGGTGCCCATAGAATGTGGAATAATTTTTGTTATGTTCAATGATAATATAGTTGCCGTATAATGTATCCCAGCCTGTAGCAACCACCTTTCCTGAGGCGGTAGCAATCACTGGAGAAAGAATCGGGGCGGCAATATCAATCCCCGAATGGTCATCGGTAAATTTATTTGAAACCTCACCGATGGTTGGGAAGAGGTAGGGAATACTATGAACTTCTTTATCATCTACTGGATTAGGGGATAGGTTCTTTACTACCTCCGGCTCTACCGGGAGTGGAGATTTCTCAATTCCGAGCATTATCTTTATTCGCTGATTGTTCAACTCGGCGCTCTCTAAGTCCTTTTTTATCTTTTCCAGTTTGGCAAACTCCCTTTCAATCTCCGCATTACGCCTTTTCAATAATGTTGCCTCCATCGCCCGATAGGATAAAGAACCATAGCTAAGGATCCCAACTACAAAAAAAATGATAATCATGACAAAAATTAAAGATAAAAGGATAATCAGCCTCCAGGATAAAAATATATGTTTTGCTGTCCTGGCATCGGTAGTGCTCATTAAAATAGATATTCCCTTCTTCATTCCTTAAATCCCCGCTGTAAGGAGTAGGACAAAAGTTTTATTACATTTTGCACATCATCAATATCACAGACTTCATTCGGAGAATGGACATATCGGGTGGGAATTGAAAGGACACCGCTCTGGACACCCTCTCTTATCAATTGAATCACCGCCGCATCGGTTGTTCCCCGTTCAAGGATTTCTAATTGAAAAGGAAGCTTCAACTTCTGGGCATAGGAGATCAACTTTTCTTTAATAAATGGACTCGTGAAAAAACCACTGTCCTTTATCTTTATTGCTACCCCTTTACCAAGTGCGACTGCCATCCGGGGTGACTCAGGGGTATCGCCGGTTGTGGTGACATCAACTGCAATTGCATAATGGGGATTGATGCCATAGGCACCGGTCCTTGCCCCGCGCAAACCCAATTCCTCCTGAGTGGAAAAGACAAAGTAGAGTTCATCGTTGTGCTGTTTTATTCTCTTCATTACCTCAATGAGACAGAAACACCCGATTCGGTCATCCATCGCCTTGGCAACAATCTTTTTACCCATCATCTTAAATGGCTGAAGAAAAGTAGCAACATCGCCAATATCTACCATCCTTTTTACCTCAGAATGGTTCTTTGCCCCTATATCAATGAACATATTCTCAAGCGATGCCGGCCTTGGTGTCTCGGGTTTTGTCTCCACCCCAATCACACCGGTGGTCCCATTCTCAAAGACTACTCGGTGGTGGAGGATACGCTCGGGGAAAATCCCGCCTACATTTGTGAATCTCAAGAATCCCTGTTTGTCAATATGTTTTACAATCAAACCAATCTCATCCATATGGGCGCAGAGCATAATCTTTTTGGAAAGACCCTTTTTCCCCTTTGGTGGCTTATAGGCAATCAAATTTCCCAGGGTATCGGTCTTTATTCCTTCACAATAATCTTTGATCTCCGATTTAATGATCTGGCGAACCTTATCTTCTCTCCCCGAAGGTCCGTAGGCTTCGGAAAGCTTTCTTATTAGTTCCATCTTTTCCTCAAGATTTTTTCTACAGTTCGGGTGAGCAACTCAACAGTAAGATTGATGTCGCTCTTTAGAGCAAATGAGAGTGGCGAGTGGATATAGCGCGCGGGCGTAGAGATAACTGCGGCGGGAATACCTTCTTTTATTAGACTGATGGCACCAGCATCGGTGCCACCGACCATCGGTTGTTTATGTTGATACGGAATCCCATTCTCCTCGGCAGTCTTTACAATTATTGAAACAAGTTTCTCACTGCATACCATCGAGAAGTCGTATTTAGTTATAACCGGACCCTTCCCTAAAACAGGATAGCGTGGTAAGTCCTTATCGCTTAAAAATTCATCTGTCCCGGTTGTATCAACTGCAATTGCCACATCGGGTGTTGTTCTATAGGCCGCAATCCTTGCCCCCCTCAGACCCACCTCTTCCTGAACAGTAAAGGCACAATAGCAGGGAAAATCAGTCTTTTTTATCAGTTGGATCAACACAAAACAACCAATTCGGTTGTCAAGTGCCCGACCGGTTATAAGATTATGTTCTTCAAAAAAGCTTGTATCAAATGTACCTGTATCACCTATCTCTATCAATTTACTGACCTCCTCTTTTGAAGAGGCACCAATATCAATAAAGAGACCCTTCCCCTCCGGGCTCTTTTTCAGTTCATCTTCTTCAACCAGATGAACCGGTTTGTGTCCAACAACCCCCGGAATTCTATTCTTTCCTATTATCACACGCTTGGCAACCATTGCCTGCGGGAGGACGCCAATTGTCTTAAATCTTACCAGACCATTCTTTTCTATACCGGTGACCATAAATCCAACCTCATCCATATGGGCGGAAAGCATTATCTTCAATCTACCCTTTCCCTTTCGCGCGATGAGATTCCCGTAGGCATCCTCAATGATTTCATCAACTTCGTTATTAATACTATTTTTTATAAATTCCCTCACGTGCTCCTCGTCGCCGCTCACGCCCACAAGTTCACAGAGTTCCTTGAGCATAACCAATTATACTTAAGAAAGGGACAATGTCAACCGTAACCATCTTTAGCCCCTCTGGAATCTAATTGATGTTCACAAGATACATCAGGGGAGTTCCCCTGAAACCCCCAAAATAAACTTTTCCTAATCGGTTCGGCACCATCCATTGACATAATGCCCATCCCTGATGTAT
>CBFGJQ010000430.1:0-8683 GCA_965649095.1 Caldifarciminota bacterium
TATAAGTCAGCAATGTTGCGGATAAAGAATTTGATTAGACACGGCACAACGACAGTAGAAATAAAGAGTGGTTATGGTCTTACAGTTGATGGGGAGCTTAAGATTTTGAGGGTAATAAAGAGACTAAAGGAGACCGCACCGGTGGATGTAATACCAACCCTATTAATCCATACCGTGCCGCCAGGGATAAAAAGGGGTGATTATATTGATTGCATCACAAGCGATTTAATACCCCGGGTGGCCGGGGAAGGACTTGCCCAATTTTGTGATATCTTCTGTGACAACATAGCATTCAGTGTAAAGGAGAGCAGGAAGGTTCTGAAGAAGGCAAGGGATTTGGGACTTAAACTAAAAATTCATACGGACGAACTCGCCCATTCTGGCGGGGCCGCACTTGCCGCGGAAGCGGGTTGTATTTCTGCTGACCATCTTATCTATACTACAAAATCGGAGATAGAAAAGATGAAAGAGGCGAAGGTAGTTCCAACCCTCCTGCCGGGAACCTCTCTATTTTTGAGAACGAGACGAAAACCCGATGTCCGATACTTCTTAAAAAGGGATTTACCAGTTGCGATTGCCTCAGATTTTAATCCGGGAACCTGCCCAATCTATGCGATGCCAAAGATCATCTCCCTTGCCTCTTTACTCTATGGAATACCTGTGGCGAGGGCACTCCTTGGTGCCACCGCCAATGCCGCAAGGGCACTGGATTTATATCCCAGCCTTGGCTGTATTCAACCCGGGGCACAGGCCGATTTGGTAATCTGGTCTGTAGATAATTATAAGAAAATTTCCTATCAATTTGGAGAAGATATTGTAAAGACTGTGATAAAAAGAGGGAAGGTCATATATGATACAAATTGTTGAGTGTGTGCCGAATTTCAGTGAAGGCAGGGACAGGTCAAAGGTTGATGAAATAGTAAAAGAGATTGCCGAGGCGGGGGTCCAGATTCTTGATGTGGAGATGAATCCTGACCACAATCGGGCAGTAGTAACCTTCATTGGTGAACCGGAGAATGTCCTGGAAGCAGCCTTCCGGGGAACGAAGAAGGCATCAGAATTGATTGACCTCAGAAGGCATAAGGGTGAACATCCGAGGATTGGGGCGACCGATGTCATACCATTTGTGCCGATAAGTAATATCTCAACCGAGGAGTGTGTTGTCCTGGCAAGGAGATTGGGAGAGAGGGTTGCGCGGGAACTCAAAATCCCGGTCTATCTCTATGAGGCGGCAGCGACCCGTCCGGAGAGGGAGAACCTCGCAAATATCCGAAAGGGTGAATTTGAGGCTCTCCAGAAGGAGATTGAGACAAATCCCGACCGTCTTCCCGATTTTGGAGAGCCCAGAATCCATCCCACGGCCGGGGCAACGGTGATTGGTGCTCGTTTTCCATTGATTGCATATAATATCAACTTGAATACTCAGGATGTGACCATCGCCAAGAATATTGCCCGGGCAATAAGGTATAAAGATGGTGGCTTTAGATATGCCAAGGCATTGGGTTTTGAATTGAGGGAAGAGAACCTTGCCCAGGTTTCAATAAATATGACCAATTATCTCCAGACACCCCTCTATCGGGTCTTTGAAGCAGTTAAGTCTGAGGCCCGGCGCTATGGGGTAACAATAAAGGAGTCTGAAATAGTCGGGCTTGTTCCCGAAAAGGCATTGATTGATACAGCCCTTTATTATCTTCAGCTCAACAAATTTAACGAAGCACAGATTCTTGAACATCATCTCCGTGGTTCGGTCCCGAAATCAACCCTCTTTGACTTCTTAAGGGAACTTTCTGCCCCCACACCCACGCCCGGGGGTGGGAGTGTGGCGGCCCTTTTAGGTGCACTGGGCTCAGCACTTCTCGCGATGGTCGGTGGGATAACCCAAAAAAAGACCAATGACCCTGAACTGAAAGAGGCAACAGGTAACTTGAGGATTGAGGCAACCGAATTCTACAAACTGATTGAGAAGGATAAAGAGGCATTTGAGGGGGTAATGAAGGCATATAAACTACCAAAGGCAACGGATGAGGAGATTAAAAAGAGGGAGGAGGCAATTCAAGAAGCCTTAAAGAATGCAGCCCTGGTTCCATTATCGGTGGCAAAGAAGATAACAGCCCTTTATCCCTATGTGCGAATACTCCTTGCTAAAGGATTAAAGAGCGCCCTTTCCGATATCGGGGTTGCAATACAGACAATTCACAGTGGATTCCTGGGTGCCCGCTTGAATGTCCTTGTGAATCTACCTTCTATAACCGAGCCCCCCTTTGTCGAGAAGACGAAGGAAGAGATTGATGGCCTAAAGGAGAAAGAATCAAAACTCTATGATGAGTGCGAGGAAATATTTTCTAAGAAATTTTTAAGTGGGTATTGACAAAGTTGCAAAATCAATTATAATTTATAAAACGGGGAAATTATGGAAACAGACCTTCTTGAGAAGAGCCGTGAGTTTATAAAAGAAGGAAGATTTGAAAAGGCACAGATAATCTTGAGACGTGCCCTTGAAGAAAATCCGGACCGGGCCCGGGTTTTAGAGCTCTGTGGTGATCTGGCAATAAAATTGGGTAAGACCGCTGAGGCAATTGCCCGGTATGAACATGCCTCGGAAAATTATACGCAAAATGGTCAGTATAAGGAGGCGATTCTGTGTCTGGAAAAGATACTGGATATTGAAGAGTTAAGGGAGACCGTTGTATTCAGATTGGTAGATTTATATCGCTTCTATGGTCTGCCCAATGAATCGATTAAAAGATTATTGAATCTCGCATCAATGGCAATGGAAAAGAATGAAGAAGGAATCTTTGTGGCAGGTCTGAGGAAGATTGTAGAATTACAACCGAAGAACTTACCCTTAGGATTATCTTTTGCCAAACTCCTATATGCAATAAATCGTCCGCGCGAGGCAGAGGATGAACTATTGAGATTAAAAGGGCTTGCCCAGGAGATAGGAGATGAAACGGTCTTGGCAGAAATCAGGAGATTTCTCCCAAATCTTGATGGAGGTGAGGAACTTGACCCAAAGAGCAGAATTGAATTGGGTAATTTACTCTATGAAATTGGTTCTAAAGACGAAGCAATAGTAGAGTTTAGTCGCGCGGCAAGCGACCTCATAAGATCCAACCGGGTTGATGAGGCAATTTCGGTTCTAAATAGGATAATTGAAATTGACCCGGACAATGCAGAGGCATTGAAGATGCTTAAAGACCTCAAAGAGCCGTTAAAGAAAGAAGAGATAATTCCTGAAACCCCTCTCGCCACAGTGGAAGTGCCCCCTCCACCCGAATCGGTTTCTAAACCACCTGCGGAAGAGATTGGGATTGCTGAAATCCAGAGTGATCTTGACTTGCTGAAAGACTTGAGCAAAGAGATTGAAGGGTTTACCCCCCCTGAAGTTGCGCCTCCTTTAGAGACCGAGGTCGGTCCGCCCCCGTCGGAAAAACCCCCAGAACCAGTGGTCCCACCAATAGAAGGGCAGATTGCTGATATTGAATTTCTCCTCAAAGAGGCGGAGATAATACAAGCAAAGCCAACCTTTGAACTGGCAAAGGAGTTTGACGAATTCAGGGCAAATATCGTCTGGGAGAGCGAGGATATTAAAAAGAAGATTGAACTGGCAAAGATGGCCTATGAGGCGGAGTTATATAATATGGCGCTCTCATTGATAAGTGATAATAGAGAAGACCGTCAGTTCTGGCCCAACTCCATAGAGATAATCAGCGGTTCTCTGATAAAGCTAGGAAGATATAGTGAGGCAATTAAGATCCTCGGGCCGGTTATTCTCCTTGAAGAGATACCCGAAGACCAGAAACTTGGATTGCGCTATCTGCTGGCTTCTGCATATGAGGGGATTGGCGACTTTGAGAATGCCCTAAGGGAGATTGAGCATATCCTTGCGATAAATCCTGATTATCGTGATACTCAGGAGATGTATGAACTGCTGGGTGGAAAGATGGAGTTTAAGAAGCCACCGGAACCGGTTGTATCGGCCAGGGCTGAGGAAAGGGTTATTCCACCAGTGGGAGAAGAAAAGATTCCTCCTGAAGTATCTGTTTCTGAGGTGGTTGAGATACCTGCCACCCCAGCCCCCCTGCCGGAGGAGACAGTCTTTCCATCTAAAGAAGAGGGTTATCCAACGATTATTGAGGAACCACCAGCCGAAGAAAAACCGGTAATCAAAGAATACCCACAAAGAAAAGAAGAGTTTGGAACCGAAGGCGAAAATATTGCATTTATATAGGGAGGCAGAGTGGACTATCAGGAATTCTACCATTTAAGGTTTGAACCATTTGCCAATCATCCAGACCCTAAATTCTATTTTAACTCCCCGCAGCATGCCTTGGCCAAGGAGTATCTATTCCATGCCGCAAGGGGCACGCGGGGACTCGCCGTATTGCTTGGTGATATCGGGACTGGGAAGACAATGCTGGTGCGGAAATTACTCAGCGAATTGCATTCAATAGGCCGCTTCCATTGTGGACTAATCATACTCACCCACTCAGAATTCCCCTCGGGGTGGCTATTTGCCAAGATTGCCAATCTCCTCGGTCTCACCGACTTAGGAACTACAACCACCGAGATAATTTCACGCATCTCCAGTCGTTTAAATGAAATTTATCGCCGGAATGAGAAGACCGTTATAATTATTGATGAGGCAAATAAGATAAAGTCATCGGAGATACTTGAGGAGATAAGGGGCTTGCTCAATTTAGAGATTGCCGATACCAGGCTTATCTCTTTTATTTTGAGTGGTCTCCCAGAACTTGAGTCGTTTCTGGCATTGAATCGTGCCCTTTATCAGAGAATTGCCGTAAAGGTAAAATTAAAACCACTGGCTAGTAATACAATAAAGGCCTATATCGCACACCGTCTCGGTATCGCAGGTGCCCAGACCCAAATCTTTACGCCCGGGGCAATAGAATATATCTGCCGTTATTCAGATGGCAGGCCAAGACTCGTAAATATCATCTGCGACAATGCACTCCTGGAAGGATATGTGCAGAGAAAGCAGAGTATTGACGAGTCAATTGTGGAAAGGGTTGTTGGTAATTTAGGATTGAAGTTTGAATAATATGGCTGAGCTCGGTGCAATAAAGAGAGCGGTTGCCGAATTGGAATCAAAGGGAGAGATCAATAAGGCAATCAGTGAACTGCAAAAGGCAATTCAGGATTTTCCTAAGGAAGGTTCGCTATACAACAAATTAGGCGACCTGTATATGAAATTGAACCGTCCGCAAGAGGCCCTGGAGGTTTATGAGAAGGGTGTTTATGTTCTCAAAGAGGAGACATTTTACTCCAATGCCATTGCCCTCTGCAAGAAGATCTTGCGACTTGATAAAAATCGCACCGAAATTTATGGTCTGCTTGGCGAATTGCATAAAGAAATCGGACAGTTGGTTGAGGCCGCGAATTGTCTACTTGAGTATGCGGACCGGAAATTGAAGGCGAACGAGACCGAGACTGCCCTCAAGACCTACGAGGCGATAAAAGACCTCGTGCCCAATAATCCGCGGATTCTACAGACGGTTTCGGCAATATTTGAGAGGTTCGGTAAGAAGGAAGAGAGTGCCGGGTTACGAAAAGAGGCGGAGATTATTGAAACAAAACAGAAGGAGTTGAAAGAGTCTTTAGTGGCTCAGGTCCCCCCCGCAGTCGCTGAGACTCCTTCCGCTGTCACGGTAAAAGAAGAAAAGAAGGAATCGCCCAAAGGGGAGATGAAGATTGAAGACCTTGTTTCACCTGAGGTGGCAAGGTTATTACAGGAAGAGATAGCACCCAGGGGACAAGAGCCGGTTGAGGAGGTTGTTGGGGTTAAAGAAGAAGAGGTCTCAGAGATTGTAAAACTTGAGGATTTGGGTGAGGTCTATCTAAACTTAGGCGAGGAGGATGAGGCAATCAATTGCTTTCGCAATGCCGCATCATTAGCATATAAAGAGAAGAATTATGAAAAGGCAATTCTTTTGAATAAGAAGATAGCAGAACTGAGGCCACTGGATTTGAAATCAAGGCAGTATCTCGTGGAAATTGCGCGGCTGGCGGGCAATAAGGAGATGGAAATTGAGGCAATGATTGAACTGGCAAATGCATTGAATCGTCGGGAGGCAAAGACTGAGGCACAATCACTCTTTAGAAAGGTATTAGAATTGGACCCCAATAATGTGACTGCCTTAAAGATGGTTGAGGAAGCCACCCAGCCCAAAGAGTTCATTGACCTCGGGGCGATTCTTACCGCGGAACTGGTGGGAGATAAAAGAGCAGAGGGGCTGCAGAGTATCGATAAACTTATCTCTGAATTCAAAAAAGAGGTCTTTGAATCCATTGGGGAGGGCGATTACCGCTCCCATTATGACCTTGGTGTAGCATACAAGGGAATGGGTCTTTACCAGGAGGCGATGGAAGAATTTGAGATTGCCGCAAAGGATGAAGGCCTCAAACTCAAGGCGTATGAAATGATTGGTTCCTGTCTTATTGATAAAGGAAAACTTGATGAGGCAATTAAGGTCTTGAATCAAGCCCTTTCCATCCCCGGACATCCGGCCAGTGAATATTTTGGTATTCACTTCCTCTTAGGAAATATTTATGAAATGCAGAACAATCTCTCTTTAGCAATTAAGTCTTATGTGAATGCCGCAAATATTGATAAGACAGTTCCGGACCTGGCGCGGAAGATAACTGAACTGAAACAGAAATTAACCGAGGAGTTGAAGAAGAGAGCCAGGCCGTCGCCTCCCAAGGGACCAGAGGAAATAAAAGAAGTCGTGCCGGAAAGAGCACCCCCCAAGAAATCAAAAGTTACATACTTATGATTGAATTATCTAATTACCAACAAAATTGAGAAACTATGGGATATGAGAGTTTTTATAAATTAAAAGAACATCCTTTCGGCTTTACCACCGATGAAAAATTTTACTACAATTCACCCCAGCATTCAAAGGCGCTGGTGAAACTTACCCATGCGGTGGAAACCGAAAAAGGGCTGGCATTACTGATCGGTGATATAGGAACAGGCAAGACAACACTCTCGCGGCGCCTTCTGGATCAGTTGATCAATAGTGGTGTTGAGGCGACACTTTTAGTTATTATTCACTCAGAGATTACCTCTTTATGGTTTTTAAAGAAGATTGCCCTAATGCTGGAGGCGCCTTCTGAATCAGAGAATAAGATTGATATAATTACGGCAGTTTATCATCGCCTTCTGGATTTGACTTCAAAAAACAAGAAGGTTGTTATCTTAATTGACGAGGCAAATATGCTCCAGAGGAAGGATTTGATGGAAGAGATAAGGGGGCTTTTAAATCTTGAATCAGAGCACGGTAAACTTCTGAATTTTATTCTCTTCGGACTTCCGGAGATGGAGGATTATCTGAAACTGGACCCGCCTCTGTATCAGCGTATCGCGGTGCGCTGTGTCCTTGAACCGCTTGACCAGGAGACAACCCAGAATTATATCGTCCATCGTCTGAGGGTTGCCGGCTGTGCAAGGCCACTATTTACGGGTGGCGCGATGAAGGCAATATATCAATTCTCAAAAGGGATACCAAGAAATATCAATGCGATTTGTGATAATGCCCTGCTTGAGGGATTCCTGTTAAAGAAGGAACTTGTGGATGAAAAGATAATTGCTGATGTCTGTCATGACTTAGGGCTTGTATAATAAATATTGCTAAATCAGTTTTTGACCTCCCATCAAATAGACCTCCATATTCACTCAAAATTTTCTGATGGTCTATATATGCCCCAGGAGATTGTAGAGATTGCCATTGCAGCGGGTTTAAGGACGATTGCAATAACCGACCACGATTCTGTTTCCGGTGTTAATATCGCTCTCACCACCGCAGAGGGCAGAATTGAGGTTATCCCGGCTGTGGAGATGAGCTCAAATATCGGGAATATAGATATTCATATCATCGGTTATTATATTGACCATCATTCAGAGGACCTGGTTGCATACCTTGAGGATTTCCGTAAATTTCGCGAAAGGCGCGTAAGGGAGATCATAAAGAAACTGGCGATTGATGGAATAAAAGTAGATTTCGAAAGGATAAAGTCGCTTGCCGCGGGTAGTTCACTGGGCAGACCCCATATCGCTGAAGTCTTGATCGAGAATGGATATGCCTCTTCAGTGGGGGAGGCATTCAATAGATATCTCGGTTATCACTCGCCCTATTATGTCCCGAAGAAGGAGGCAAGGCCTGAGGATATAATAAAAAAGATTAAAGAATGGAAAGGGATTCCGGTCCTTGCCCATCCGGGCACAATCAATGGTAGTGCGGAAATAGTGTATCAACTAATAAAAGACGGCATCATGGGAATTGAGGTCTGGCATCCTGAACACTCAAAAAGGCAGGAGGAGGAGTTTTATGAAATTGGTATGAAGAACGGGCTCGTCCTGACTGGTGGTTCTGACTTTCATGGTTATCCAGGGAGTCATACCCGGATCGGTGCGTGCGGCTGTAGAAATAAAGATGTTCAACAACTGAGAGGACTAAAAGAGAGGCAAGGTTTTCAGGGGGCGTGAATATCCTGCGGTAATAGGAATTTGAAAAATTCCTATTACCTGGTAATGAAAATTTTCATTATGGAAAAAAGGACAAGATACATCAGGGATGGACATTATGTCAATGGGTGGTGCCGAGCCGATTAGGAAAAGTTTATTTTGGGGGTTTCAGGGGAACTCCCCTGATGTATCTAG
>CBFGJQ010000431.1:0-8652 GCA_965649095.1 Caldifarciminota bacterium
CAGCTGGTCAAATGGATAACACCACAAGTGGTGTCACTCCAATACCTTCCCATCCTTCCTTTTTTATCTGCATAATTTATATTTAATCTCTCTAAATTATCAGGTAGTAATAGGAATTAATAAGGAAATCCTTTTTTGTCACAAGGGTTTTTCATTATTCCATTTCTCCAATTTTGAACAGGCTACCGCCCTTGTCAGTTACAGGGTTCTGTCAACTGACCTTTTTTAAAAAAAGGGGATGCCAACTCTTTTAATTATATTAAAATTATATAAATAGTCAACAGGTGCTTAACAAAAATTTAGCCCGCATTATTCATACTAATCAAGGGAACCTTCACCCTGAAATGAACCTGTCCTGACGACAGGTCAGGATGCGACCGCTACAGGGGTTACGACACAGCCTCTAAACGATTACAAAAAATAAATATGAATAAACCTCAATTTAAAAAATGTTGACATAAACAATTAAGTAGATATAATAGCATGATAGAAGCGAGAGCTCAGAATGGAAAAAAAGCGATAAAAGGAGGAAAAATGGCAAATCTTTTCTGTGCCAGTGAAGTAATTGAAATAAATATTGAGGCAAGAAAGAGAGGGCTTGAGTTTTATAAAAAGGTAGCAAAAAGAACAAAATCAAGTGATGTAAAAGAGACATTCAAGTGGCTTGCCGAACAGGAAGAGAAACAGATAAATTCGCTCCAGGAGATTCTAAAAAAGATTGAAGTCTGTCAACCCTTTGAACTCTATCCCGATGAGTATTCTATGTATGTTGAGGCGTTGCTCAAAAGGCATACATTCAATAATGTAAAGAAGAGGGACTTGTTAAAAAAGATAAAGACCAATGCCGATGCAGTTGATACCGCAATAGAATATGAAAAAGATTCTCTACTCATCCTTTATGAAATGAAAAACTTCGTCCGCAAGCCTGAACTTAAAATAGTCAAAAAATTGATAGAAGGAACACGGGCTGATATAAACCGATTGAACAATCTGAAGAAGTGTCTCACCAGCAAGGATTTAAAGACCTGTCTCTTGAAATAAGTATGAAGCAGGTATATCTTGATAATGGTTCCGCAACAAAAATTGATAACAGGGTCCTTGACGCTATGCTTCCGTTTTTGCAAGAAGAATACGGCAATGCCCAGAGTATGCACTCTTTGGGTCAGCGGGCAAAGGACGCCTTAGAAAATGCCCGTTTTAATGTGGCACAACTTATAAATGCCCAACCCAACGAAATCATCTTTACATCCTGTGGTTCGGAATCAAACAATCTTGCGATTAAAGGCTTTGCCTATGCGAATCGTCAGAAAGGTAAACATATTATCCTGTCAAGTATTGAACATTTCTCAGCCCTGCAGGCGGGAAAAAGGCTCGCCCAGGAAGGATTTGAGATAACATATCTACCGGTTGATAAGTATGGCTTCGTCTCACCTGATGATTTAAAAAAGAGTTTAAGAAAGGACACAATCCTCGTCTCTATCCAGCATGCAAACCCTGAGATTGGCACAATCCAGCCAATAAAAGAACTTGCGCAGATCGCCCATAATGCAGGTGCATTATTCCATACCGATGCAGTTGCCAGTGCCGGAATAATTCCTGTTGATGTAAATGAGCTCGGTGCTGATTTATTAAGTTTTGCCAGTTCTACAATCTATGGGCCAAAAGGTGCGGGTGCTTTATACATCAAGAAAGGAATCCGCATTATACCACTCATTGACGGTGGAATCCAGGAATCAGGAAGGAGGGCAGGGACAGAAAACATTCCAGCAATTGTTGGTTTTGGCAGGGCCTGCGAGATTGCAAAGGCAGAGATGGGAATGAATAGAGAAAAAATGATAAAATTTCAGAAAAGATTGATTGAAGAATTGCCCCAAAGGATTGAATATATATATTTGAATGGACATCCAGAAATTCGTCTGCCCAATAATGTGAACTTCTCTGTTGAATTTGTTGAAGGGGAAGGGATGCTCTTGCTTTTGGACCAGAAGGGAATCTATGTTACCAGTGGCTCTGCCTGCACCTCAAGGGCATTAAAATTGTCCCATGTATTACAGGCAATAAAGGTTGACCCGGCAGTTGCCCAGGGCTCGGTCTTAATGGTATTATCAAAATATAACACCGACGGAGATATTGATTATCTCCTCAATGAATTTCCACCGATTGTTGCACGATTGCGCAATATGTCGCCATTATATGCCTATTTTTTAAAAACTGGCAAAAGGATGGAGGCGGGGCCCGGCATAACCCTATGAAGGTATTATACTTTGACCCAATCTCAGGTGCCAGTGGCGATATGATACTTGCGGCCTTGATTGACCTTGGTGTGAGTGTGGATTTTTTAAAAAAGGGCCTTTCCTTCATCACCGACTTTGAATTAAAAGTAAGAAATGTAAACCGCGGTGGTGTTGTTGCCAAGAACATTCACTTTGACATAAAAAGAGAAATAAGGGGGCACAATTTTCTTCCCCTGATTGAAAAGAGCAATCTTCCCCAGGATATAAAAAATATCTCAAAAAGAATCATTGAGCGTATCTTTGTGGTTGAAAAGAAGGTGCACCGCACGCCGGGTATTCATCTTCACGAACTTGGCGATGCGGATACCTTGCTTGATGTTGTTGGGGTAATACTGGCAATAGAAAGATTAAATATCAATAAAGTTTATACAGCTCCCCTAAAGGCGGGGAGGGGATTTATCAAGACCCGTGAGGGGAATATGCCCGCATTCAATTTTGCTACTGCCGAGTTATTAAAAGGTTTTCCGGTAGAATTTCTGCCGGTTTCCTTTGAGTTGACCACTCCAACCGCAGCGGCAATCTTAAGCACGATTGCAGAGCCGGCGGAAAGTATAAGTTTTAAAAAGATTGAAGGCATTGGCATCGGCACCGGGACAATGGATTTTAAAGATTATCCCAATCTCCTCAGGGTCTTTCTCGGTGAATTGAATGGGACTACAACCGATGAATGCAGAATAATAGAGACCAATCTTGACGATCAGAATCCTCAGGACTATGAGGTCATCTTCGAAAAGTTATATAAGGCCGGTGCGTTGGAGGTCTTCCTTACCCCGGTGATTATGAAGAATTCAAGACCCGGGGTTAAACTCACTGTCTTAACAATGGGCGATAATCAAAAAATCCTTGATATAATATTCAAAGAGACGACAACCCTCGGCGTAAGAATAATTAATTCAAATAGAATAAAACTCAAGCGGGAGGTTTTAAATCTTCAAACGCCATATGGCCGAATAAGGGCAAAGGTATTTGAGTATGCCAGCAAAAAGAGATTCTCCATTGAATATCAGGATTTAAAGGACCTCTCAATAAAACTTGATAAACCCTTGCGGGATTTGCGTCAGGAAATAGCAAGGTTTATTGAAGGGCACTTTAAAAAAGGTGGATAACAATAATCAACCCTTGACGGATAAAGGAATTCAGAGACCACAGAGCGATGGCTCACCTGAGCGGGTAAACCCCCTTTCCGCGCGATTGTCTAAATATCGTGAGCTCACTGATGAGGAACTTGTCCAACTGGTTAGGGCCGGACAGATTGAACCTTATGATGAACTTGTTAGAAGGCATGAGATTAAGATTCACGACTTGTGTTATAAGATGTTAAAAAATTATGAGGATGCAAAGGATATGGCACAGGAGACCTTTATCAAGGCTTACCGAAACTTAAATCGTTTTGATGGACGCTCTAAATTTACCACCTGGTTATTCAGAATTGCGGTGAATAATTGTATAAATTTCTTAAAGAAACAGAAACCCCAGGATGAAATAAAAGAGGAGATTCTGGAAATCCCCAGAAATGACCCGGTTGAAAGATACAGAAACAAGAGATTGAGGGAATTGATTTTAGACGCAGTCTCCAAACTTCCTGAAGTTCAGAGGAGCGTCTTCACCTTAAGGGCACTGGAGGACCTGCCCTATCAGGAGATTAGCGCCATCTTGAAGAAACCATTAAATACAGTTAAGGTGAATTATCACCTGGCGGTAAAAAATTTGAAGAACTATTTGAAAGGGAGGATATGAACTGCCTTGATATTCAGGAGAGGATTGTGGATTTGCTTTTGGGTCAGATTGACCCGGCGGAGAAGGCACTCATCCTTGAGCACATCGCCCGGTGTCCATTATGCGCCGAAGATTTTAACTTTTTGAGTGAGTGTATAAATGTCTGTGCCTGCCCTGAATTTGAAGAGATAGACGAAACCTACTGGGAGGAATTTGTGGTAGCGGTCCATCAGAAGATCTCCTATGAGAAACCAAAACCGAAATTCCCATATCGCACAATAATCCCGATTGCGCTTTCGGCAGTGGGGGCATTTGGCGTCATCTATCTTCTCTTTCTAAGGCCCCAAACAAGAGAAATTGCCCAGCCTAAAGGACCGGAGATTCAACCTGACCCATACCAAGAGATTTACGAACTTACACCCGAGCAGCAGAAGGAATTCATAAAGATGATCAATCAGAAATATTTTGGCGAGTAGGGAATTCAAAATTTTCTCAAAATCTCTTTAAGGGCGATTAAGAAATCTCTCAAATTAAATATAATCTTTAAATTGGAAAGGATAAACTGAGGTCTTATAAAGAATTTGAAATTTGCCCGCCGCACAATCCTTTCTATCTCTCCCCTTTTTAAATGAGGAAATTGGATGATTGCCCTTTTTTGAACATCTGACGGTTTATAATCACCATCTATAAACCAGCCTTTTTCCTTTGCCCACCTGTAAAGCTCGGTTCCCGGAAATGGGGTGCAGATATTGAACATCAAAAGCCCTGGCTTTAATGCCATTGCCCTTCTTATTGTATCAATTATCGTCTCTCTGGTCTCAAGAGGGGATGGCGCAATAAGAATATTAAACTTCGGTTCGATTCCATATTTCTTTAATAATCTTACTGCCTCGGGAATCCTTTTGACATCAAGCCCCTTTTTTATATCATCCAGAATCCTCTGATTAAAGGACTCTATGCCAATGTCCACATATCTACAACCCGCCTCAGCCATAATCTGAACGAGGCCCTCATCGTTGAGGTGGTCTGCCCTCGCCAGACAGCCCCATACCATATCAAATCCCTTTATCCCTCTACAGATTTCTTTAATTCGCTCTGGCTTTAACAAAAATTCATCATCAATGATGCTCACTGCCTTAAAGCCCTCCCTTTTTAGTAATTCAAACTCAGCAATTACCCTTTGCGGCGAAGCGAATGCCACGGGCGGAATGCGGTCAATGCCAGAGAACCTCTGATATTCCAGCTTTCGGGCAAATGTAAGGGAAGCGGGAACACAAAATGAGCACCGATAGGGGCAACCCCTTGATGTAATCATTGTCGTAAATGGTCTCAATTTCAATTTGGGATTGTAGTATTTATCTTTGGGGACTAAATCCCGGGCGGGGAATGGCAGTTCATCAAGACTGGTTATCAGATCGCGAAACGGATTATCAATTACCCCCTTAGCATCAAGATATGAAATACCCTTGATATCTTTTAAAGAGAGGTTCCTCTCACCCCGTAAATATCTGATTAAGTCTCTGATTGTATAATCCGGTTCACCCCGGATGACAAATGTATTCCGGTCAATGAGAAACTCCGGTGGATTATAGGTTGGAGCCGGACCGCAAAAGATTATTGGCGGGTGGGGATGGTTATCTCTCAATCGTCGGCAGGTGGATATATCAAGCTCGGCGGAAAGATTCACTGAATAGAAGACAAAACAGGAGTCTTCTCTCTTTCTTAGATATTCATAAAATCGCCGGGGACTGAGTCTCATAATTGGGGCATCAATGACTTCCACCCTGTTACCGTCTTCCCTCAGGATGGCGGCCAGTGTCAAAATAAAGATATTGGGTATTGGATACAAACCATAGGAACAACCAAAGACTCGCTCGGGGATTCTCTTTCTTTCTAATGCGGGCGGGATTAAGAAGATAACATTCATCGCTTCATAATTCCATATTTCCAGGTGAACCTCAAGAATGCTAAAAGATGGTAGAATGCCTGTCGGCTTGCAAAAGGAGCGCTACTGCGCCGATACTCATGGACGACTTTAACAGCAGGATAGTAGTAAACCTTCCAGCCCTTCTTATATGCCCGATAACACCAGGCGGTATCCTCAAATCCGAAGGGGCTGAATTCATCAAATAGTCCAATCTCTGCTATTGCCCTCTTTGGTATCAATAGAAATGCCCCCTGAAGCCAGTCTACCGCAATTGGACTTTTATGGTCAAAGTCCATCATCAGATGCCTTTTGATTATCCTGTTTTTTGGAAAGACTTTCCATAAGAATGTGCGTCGGAAGATAATCGTCTTTATGTCATAGAATCTCCGACAGGAGAACTGGAGTTCACCGGCTGGACTGATGAGTTTGACCCCCACTGCCGCACAATCGGGATTTCTCTTAATAAAGTCTATCGCCGGTCGCAAATCTTCCAAAAGGAGGGTATCCGCATCAAGTAATAGTATGTATTCCCCCTGCGCCGACCCGATTCCGATATTCCGCATATGGGCAACCCCAAACTTTTTACACTCTATTATCTTAACAAGTGGAAAATCCTTTTTGAGAATTTCCCCTGCATTATCTCCTGATGGCCTATTAACGACAATAATTTCTATCCCCTTCATATCCTGGGTCATAGTAATGCTTTTGATACACCGGACAACCCTTTCCCGCATCCGGAAATTTATGATAACTATGGAAAGCATATCAAACCAATCTCTTTTGTAAAGAGACAAGAATGAGTGGCTCGTGTGAGACGGGAGTAGCTGCCTCCTCTACACCTAAAACAAATCCGTATTTTTCAATCACCACTTTTGCCGCCGCCAACTCTCTATTGACATTCGGAGATTTATAAAATATTGCCCTGCCATCCGGCTTGAGCAATTTATATATTGTCGCACACATTCCCTTTATCTTCCCGGCAGCACGGATGAGAATAAGTTCATAATTGTCCCCATCATATTCCTCAGCCCGCATATTGAGAACCCGAATCCCATTGAGTCCCAATCTTCCAATGAGGTATTGCAAAAAAGATGCCTTTTTCTTTATTGATTCAAAGAGGGTGAATTCAATCTCAGGTCTTATAATCTTAAGTGGCACCGAGGGAAAACCAGCCCCCGCGCCTATATCACAGGCGGACTGAACTCTGCCGATAAGGGGTAGGACAACCAATGAAGGCAGGAAATGTTTCAAACTTATTCGCGTATAGTCTTTGTGTGATAGGAGATGAATTCTATTCTTATATTCAGAGAGGACCTCAAGATACACCTGAAACTTAGGTAAAACGGAATCAATTTGGGCTATCTTTAGTTCCTCAAGCCCCCTTTTTAACATCGCAAGTTCCTGCTGCATACTACCACCATTATACCCTTCGCTTTAATCAAGTCAAGATTCACAAAGCAGTAGCGAATTTGGGAAGGATGAGGAGTAGAGGAGAAGATGTGGACGAAAAGCGTCTACTTGACTATTCTTATTTAATCAGTATACTTGCCCGAGGAGGTAAAATGAAAAATCTTTCACTCGGCTTAATCTTGTGGGTGGTGACGCTGGGTGCAGTTGAGATTCAAGACCGCATTGGTATGGGCCTGGGCTTCAGTCCAGATACCTATTTAGAATCCGCCCGCCTTGGACTACCCTTACCCATCGTTGACATTGCGGTAACGAAGATCGGTTTAAATCCAAAATTGGCAATTGAGCCAATCTTCCAGTTTACCTTGAGGGGTGATGGTGCAACAACCCACACCACCTTTTTGCTCTCTTTCCTGGGAGACATTCTCCTGAAGGGGCACGAAAAGACCAATCTCTATGCCAGGGCAGGGCTGGGTTTTATGCTTGATTCTCCTGGCGGTGGTGCCGAAACAGAGTTCGGATTTAACCTCCCATTCGGCTTTGGTCTTGAACACTTTGCAAGTGAGCACTTCTCCATCAATCTTTCTGCATTAAGCGGATTCACATTCATCTCTAATCCCCCGGGCGGTGATTCCTATCTGGAGATTAAACTCGGCAATGCCAAACCCTTCGCCTTCTACCTACTCTGGTATTATTGATTTTTGAGGAGGAGATGACCAGGGGTCATCCCCTCTCTTCTTTTATGTTCAGGGAATGGGAATTTCAAAAGTTCCGATTCCCTCAAAATTCAAACGGATAACAAAATGCGATTAAAATGGATAATAACTCCCCCTTTGAAAAAGGGGGATAGAGGGAGATTTCAGGGGTTTTCAAAAGAGGGATCGCCCTGATGGATATTCAACCAATTGTTATTCCCGGCGGGAGCGGTTTCCTAACCGCGATTATAAATCGGGGCTGGGAAGTCCTTCCTACCGGAGCGGTTTTGGAACCGTTAAGAAGAAGGAAGGGTGAGGGTTGGGGTTTCAGGGGCTTTAGCCCCTGATGATATGTTCTACAAATATTTAAATCATACTGCCGACCTGGGGATTGAAGTAAGGGGCAGGACTCTAAGTGACCTCTTTGTCCACACGGCAGAGGCAATCTTTGAGACACAGATCAAAGGAAAGGTTCTGATTAAAGAAAAGATGGACTTTGAAATTAAAAGTTTTAGTCTTGAAGAATTGCTTATTGAATGGTGTCGTGAGTTATTATTTAACTTCTCGGTAAAAGGGTTTATTCCGAAAGACTACAAAATAGAGATAACAAACG
>CBFGJQ010000432.1:0-8630 GCA_965649095.1 Caldifarciminota bacterium
CATCGTGAATGACAATTGGTTGAAGATAGAGCAAGGGGATTCTCCCCTTGAAAACCCCTATAAAATCCCCCTGTGTTCCCCTTTAGAAGAGGGGGATTTGTTATCCATTTTAATTGCATTTTGGTATCCGTTTGAATTTTCAGGTAATAGGAATTTTTGAAATTCCTATTACCTCAAGATTGTCAACTTTTTGGTAATCGCCTCTGTCTGATTATCCAGCCGGATAAAGTAAATCCCTTCACTCAATTTCCTACCCGTATCATCGGTTCCATCCCAGTTTAATCTGTAGCATCCCTGCTCAAGATTGCCATTTATGAAGGACTTTAGCTTGCGCCCCAAAGCATTGTAAAGATCCAAACTGATTCTCTGCCTTTCCGGAATGGTGAATTGGATTTTAGCATTATCCCTTACCACACATGGCAAAACCACCAATTTTAACCCTTCACCTTCTCCCTTCAACCTCTCATCCTCTTCAATTCCCGGGGCATGCTTGATGCAAAAGACCGGTGAGCGAGTTGAATCATATCGTCCATTACCCTCTACCACCAGCCAGAGACGGTTTACCAGAGTAGTCTGGGTATCGGGAATGACCCACTCGCACATCGTATCAGTAGGTAAGCCTTGATAAATCAGATGGCAACCGAATTGTGGATGCGCCCAGTAAAGCCTTAATGAATCAAGACCAATCGTCTCATCAAGTTTCCACCTGGGATAGACCGTGTCCTGTGCCCAGAATGTATCATAGGGTTCAGGGCAGAACCAGGTAACCTCCGGCGTCTTCTCATAGATTCTTGTCTGATTATTACCTGAGATTACAATCTCATTCAAGCCATTGTTATCTAAATCGTTTGTGACCCGAATACTTGAGCCGGTGAGATTACCCGGTAATGTCTGCCAAACATAAAAGGAATCATTGCCTGCGGATTTGATGAGATAGACATAACTTGCAGACTCAAGAGCAATCTCAGGAATTGAATCACCATCAACATCACCAACATCCGAATAACCACCCCCATAATCCCAGCCCTGACTATTGGGAAGATGGAAGGATTTTATTATCTGGTATGTATTATTACCAACTGCCTCAGAGATAAAGCAATCGGTTCGGGCATCCAGCACCACAAACCCCTTTACCACAAACTCCAGCTTCCCATCCCCATCCGCATCAGGGACTGTAAAGCAGTCACGAATATTATGTGTGGGTAAATATCCTTGAACAATTTTTTCGTAATTATTATTTCCAATGCATTCATAAATCCAATACCACTCATCGCCTCCAGCGGGCACAAATTCAATTTTACTATCGCCATCAAAATCACCAAAAGCTATCGTAGCAGCTGGTGCCTCGCTGCCCGTTGTATCAGGATTAGTAGCAAAAATCAAATCATATTCATTATCACCTATAGATTCATAAATTCCGAGATATCCGTAAGGGGTGGCTCTATTTTCAACAATTTCAGGCATACCATCCTGATCAATGTCATAAGCACATATTGGTAAAACCAGAGGCGGTCCCACCGTATCCCGCCAGACCTCCTGAGTGGGATAGGAAAAGGAATCAGGGGATTCAAAGATGGAAATACCAGTCCAAAGTGGATTGAGATTAGCGCATTGCATCACAATATCGTAAAGTCCATCACCGTCAAAATCACCGTCATCCCACAATAGAGGCTGGTTAAGGTCAGTAGCCGAATCTATCTCCCAAGTGTTAGGCAAATGTAGTTCATAAAAATAAATCGTATACGAACCACCATAAGTAGAGAAAATAAATTCACAATTACCATCCCTATCACTATCACCGAGAATTATTCTGCCTCCCCCATAATCTATGCCCCTTGGAATATACCACTTCTGCTGAAAACCACATATAAGAAGGATACACAAGAGACTCGCCGCCATAACTTCTCCTTTCGCAGGTGGGGCACTTCCCCTAAAAATTGTGTATGTGGTCTAATTTAAGGAGCACAAATATTATTGAGCTGATATGTAGTTGACAGAGTTGCCTGAATGGATATAATTGAAAATGGTTATGGAACAGATAAATAAAATTCTACGGAAGGCAGGATACAACCCCTTGCGGCACAGTTCTGCAACACATTTATTAGAGGATGGGACATGTTTAAGATACATAGTCTATACTCCCAAAACAGGGCAAAAAGCGAAGTACTGCGTCTATGAACGAGTTATCGAAAATGGCGTAAACAAGGAGGTGATGAAAAATGAAAATATTAAAAGCCCAAAAACCCTCGATAGAGGTTTTGGCAAGAATTCATTCGCTTAAAGGGAAAAAAGGGACAATTGCTGTAATAGAGCCAGAAACAGGTGAATATTTTTTAGCTAAAACATTAACAGAAGCGCTTAAGAAAGCAAAGGAGAAATACCCCGGCAAAATTTTTTATTCTATTCGTATTGGGTACACTTTTGTTCACGAGCATAAAGGAGGAATGAAAAGATTATGAGGAGAGTGATAAGAGGAGAAATTGAGGATTTTGTCCCATTCTTTAATGGTCTTGTCGATGATAATGGGACACTCATCCTTCAACAAGATGGTGATTTCTCCCTCACTGTTGATACAGGATTCAGTGGAGGAATTGCTTTACCTGAAGAAATTTTGGATGAAATGGATGTCGAATTGATAGATTTCGGTATTTTTAGGTTAGCTACTGGAGATGAAGTAGAATTGCCGGTGTTTTGGGGTAAAGTAGTGGTAGGAGATTGTGAGATTGAGACTTGGTTTATTCCTGGGGATTCACTCTTGGGAATGGAATTCATTTCTTTAGCAGGTTCTTATCTATCACTGGATTTTGAGAAAGAAGAAGTTAGATTGATGGTATGAATATTGCCACTTCCGATAACAGAGCGTATCTGGCTACGGTGCTTCGCACCTCCCCGAAATTCCTCACTTGTAAATTCAGATATGCTCAGCCGTGAAGAGCAATATACAGAATTAGAGACATATCTGAAGACGAATGTATTTATGATGGAGGTATAAAATGAAAAAGAAATTTGAGAGGGTGTACCAATTTAGAATTAACCTGCAAGGGATAAATCCGCTAATCTGGCGACGGATACAGGTTCCGGAGACATACACTTTTTGGGACTTGCATGTTGCCATTCAAGATGCGATGGGCTGGACAGATAGTCATCTTCACGAATTTGATGTAATTGATCCATTGGATGGAGAGACCTTAAGAATCGGGATTCCAGATGAGGATTTTGAAGGTGAGATTATTCCGGATTGGGAGATGAACATCTCAAATATCTTTTCAAAACAGAATCCAAAGGCGTATTATATCTACGATTTTGGTGATAATTGGGGGCATACGATAAAACTGGAAAAGATACTTCCCAAGGAGAAGGGTGTAGATTATCCGAGATGTATAGGTGGAAAGAGGGCATGTCCGCCTGAGGACTGTGGCGGTGTATGGGGGTATAGAGAATTCTTAAGGGCTATTCGTGATCCACAACATAAGGAGCATAAAGAGATGATGGAATGGATTGGCGGGGAATTTGACCCAGAACATTTTGATGTGAATGAGGTGATGTTTAGTGATCCGGATGAGCGTCTAAGCGGAATGCTTGAATAGGGTAATCCACCCACTTACGAAGTGGGCTTTGGATACTGAAATGGCTTGTTTTTTCGTTCATAAATTAAGCAATTGAAAGGAGGCTTTATGAAGTTTAAAGATTTTTTAGGCATAATCAGGGCGCCTTTTTTAGTCCTTGATATTGTCTGCCCATTGCTCGGTATTGCAACTGCCTATAGTTATGCAAAACATCTTAATCCTTTTCATATCTTTTTAGTCTTCATAGGTGCTATCCTTGCCAATGCCAGTGTAAATGCTTTAAATGAATACTTTGATTTCAAGACCGGGCTTGATTTTAAGACCGTAAAGACGCCATTCTCTGGCGGCAGTGGGACATTGGTTAAAAATTCTGCCCTTGCCGGGTCAGCACTCATTATCGGAATAATATCGGCGGTCATTGTTGCCATTATCGGCATTTATTTTACCTTCCTTAGGGGTGTGATAATGCTATACATCGGTCTTGCTGGAATCATCACAGTAGTATTCTATCCACCATTTTTTGTAAAGAATGCAGCACTCTCTCTTATCTCACCAGGTATCGGTCTCGGTGCCGAGGTTTTAGGGGCGCATTACGCCCTGAGCGGTGTCATTACACCACCGTCTATCTTTGCTACGCTCGTTCCCTTCTTTCTTGTCAATAACCTCCTTTTACTCAACCAATTCCCGGATAGGGAGGCGGATATGAGCGTGGGAAGGAAGAATCTTGTAATACAACTTGGCAGGAGAAAGAGTATCTTTGTTTATACAACTATGTTAATCGGTGCCTATCTTTCAATCTTAATCGGGGTGATATTCCACTATCTCTCTTTGAGTGCTATTATTGGACTTTTGACTGTTGTTATTGCAATACCGGCAGTGAAGAATGCAATCAAAAATTCGGATGATATTCCAAAACTCATCCCTTCCTTGGGTATGAATGTCCTCATCGTCCTTTTGACCCCGCTATTACTTTCAATTGGGATATTCATAGGGAAATGATGGCTGTTCTATCTTACGTCTTTCATCAAAATTAGATCTTACCAAATTAAATTGAGATTTTCGTGGATAAAAATGGAACCCTCAAGCTTATCCTCTCCCTTTTTAAGGGAGAGGGGAGGGTGAGGGTTGATGGTGCAAAACCGCTTCCGGATTGCATTTGAACGAAATTGTCAGAAATAGTATGGATAATCCCGGGTTAAATCGTCCTGTTGACATTCAGGTAATTTTCCATATAATTATTTAATTAGGAGGTTTAATGCATCTTGGCTGGCAAGAGATATTATTGATTGTCGTGATTATATTAGTCCTTTTTGGGGCAAAGAGAATCCCTGAACTCGCCCGAAGCATTGGTAAGGGTGCACGGGAATTCAAAAAAGGATTGAAGGAGATAGAAAACCCTGATATTGAAGAAGAGGAAAAGAATCAAAAAAAAGGGTTAAATTAATCTGCTCAATAATTTCAACATTGTAAGATAAATTGAATTGGATTTCACAGGCCAGTTCAATTCCCTCTTTTTACTAATAAAAGGCTTCAGAGAGAGGCTTCGCCATTCATTCAAATCAGCGATTAACCTTCGTCTTTCATCTTCTGTATTAGTTCTTTCTATTACCTCCAGTCTCTCCATCAGGGTCTTTGCTATCTCTATCTGTTGCTTTATCTTTAATTTTTCCTCCTGGTTGATTAGACCATACCTTTCCTTTATATCAGCAAGGCGCTCTATGGCAAAGAAGACCAACTCTACTATCTTATCAACACTTAAGAAATCCGTCTCATAGTTAAAGTATTCCTTCCAGGAGAGTCTTTTGAATGCCTGATAATGTTCAAATAGGGTGCGGCGGCGGAGTCTATATCCATATTTTGCAGGATTTTCAAATGCCAGTGAGCCCGGGTCCAATGTTGGTGCGTAGGCCGAGATAATGGGATAGATCCTTCCCTGAGCATATTTAAATTCCTCAAGGATTTGTTCAATGAAATCAAGGGTTTGATAGATATTCTCTTCTTTCTGATTTCCGAGTCCAATCATAAAGAAGAGGTCAAATTTATTACATCCATATCTTAAGGCAGTTTCAATAGTCTGCATAACCTCGCGATTTGTATATCTCTTTCCAATCCCATATCTAACCTTTTCTGAGGCATCCTCAGGAGACATCTCAAGATTATAGTTACGAAATGTCCTTTTTAGAAGTCGGGCAAATTCTTCATCTAATGGTTTGAATAGTTCAAAGACCACCGGCACATTTATATCCTCTTTGACGATTCTTTTAAATAAATTTTGATAATAGTCTTCACCTGCCATTCTAATATCATTGAGGAAGAATACCGGTGATTTGAAATATCTCCGGGCAATCTTCAATTGTCTTATTATACCATCAGGGTTCATAAAGGCGGGCCTTCTTCTATTACAATAACGGGCATAGGCAGATTGTGAACCACCGCAATAAGGACAGTTATAGAGACATCCTTTTGAAACAAGGACAGGGATAATTGGTGCATCAAGCCAGAGTTTGTAGGGAAGGTATGCCTTAATATCCCGGTCCCTTATCATCAATTTAATCAAAAATTTAGGGTCAATAACCCCATTGGTTTCAGATGGGACACAGGTCGTTTGGTTTACTACAATTCTACCTTTTTGACGCCAGGTAAGGTTTGGCACACTACTTTTATCTTCTTTTGATAAATTTCTGACGAGTTTGAGCAATGGCTCTTCACAGGAATCACCCCTTAAGATAAAATCAATGAAATCAAACTCTTTAAGAATCTCCTGGTGGTAGTATGTAGCAGTCAACCCACCCAGGACCACCGGGACAGAATGATGGAATCTTTTGCACAACCTTGCGATTTCAATTGCACCCTGGGTATGGGCAAGCCAGTGTAGGTCAATGCAGAATAGGTCTGCATCTATCTTTTTTATAAACTTCTCTACATCAAACTTCTCACTGTTTAACATCTTCAATGCCAGATTGACAATCCTTACTCTAATGTTATGCCTCTGCAGGTATTCAGCCATTGTGATAAATCCTATTGGATACATCTCAAAGACCGGTGTTGATGGCACTGCCTCACTTATCGGTCCTAAATATGAAGGAGATTTTCTGAAATCATAGATACTGGGCGGGTGGAGAAAGACGATATTCATTTGAACTGATGATGAATCATCTTCACTGGCAATTATATCCAGGATATTTCAGTGGTCAAGCACTGGTTTAACCCACTGCCTATTAAAACTTCCAGAGCGATTCTCATCTTCGTCAGGACATGCTTCAGTTGCAATTATAGTTTTTTATGTAGGAACAACCATTGTGGTTGTCCTTTATTTCGGCTCGTAGAATATTTAGAAGTTTTGAAAACCTTCACCCCCTTTCTCTCTTAAAAAGGGAGAAGGTAAAAGCGGTGCCAACCTGACTTTCGTCAGGACGTAACCATTTAGTTTTTCCCAAAAATTGGTGTTAAAAACCTGCATTATCCCAACTTCACTCCTTTTTAATCAGTAAGGGAGATAAGTCATTGAATTTCAGAAGAAAATGCATTTTCCCGGTATAATTTGTAGACTAATATTTTATTCAATTTAGCTAATTATTATCTCTTTTTACTTGATAATTATCAATTTTTATGTATACTAATATACTTGAAAGGAGAAAGAAATGTTCATTAAAAAATCTTGGTTTTCTAAAAATGGTAAAAAATATATTACCTATCAAATAGCAAAAAGTTATCGGCCTAAAGGGGGCAAAAATCCAAGGACAAAAATTTTGGCGACGATCACCCATTTGCCAAAACCGTTGATTGATAAAATCGGCCTGCTCCTCAAATCTCCTACCTTTTTTATTATCTCCGACCTTTATTCTTTCTTTAAAGAGTCGTATATCTTTGCGCCGATTTTATTTCTTTACCTTTTTATGAAGAGATTGGGGATCGTTAGTTGTCTTAAAATTATTCCGCAAAAAAGCCGACTCCTCCTTATCGCCGTTATTTTAAACCGAATATTAGACCCCAGAAGTAAGTTAGGGTCAGTAAGTTGGGTAAAGACCACGGCTTTTTCTTTGCTTTTTGGCATAGAGAAGCATCGGTTTGGGGTAAATCAAGTTTATCGGGCAATGGCTCTTTTATACCAAAGAATGGATAAAGTGTTAGATAATTTTTTCCAGCAGAATAAGGCACAGACGATCTTGTTGCTTTATGATATCACGAGTATTTTTTTTGAGGGCTTGGGGCCAAAAGAGTCAGCCCGGTTTGGCTATAGTCGGGACGAAAAGCCGGGAAATCTGCAGATATTACTTACGCTTTGTTTAAATGAGCAGAAACTGCCGATATATTTTGATATTATTGAAGGTAATATTCAGGATAAGAAAACCGTGATTCCTTTTATCAAGGAATTAAGGGAAAGATTTGATCTTACTCGGGCAATTTTTATTGGCGATCGGGGAATGATTGATGTTGGGAACATCAAGTATTTAGAGGTGGCTGAAGGGGTTGATTATATTGTTGCCTTAACTCATCGGGAGGCCAGGGAGTTAATTTTTTCCCAGCAGATCCAGCCGGAATTATTTGATGAGCAAGTGCCGATAACGATCTTGGTTGCCGAGACCGCGGGGAAAAAGCGGAGATATGTGTTATGTGGTTCAAAATATCGGAAAGTGCATGATCAGGAATTATTGGCTCAGTTACTTAAGCGTGGGCGGGAGGGATTAGAAGGGATAAAGAAGATGGTTGAAGGTGGTCGATTAAAAGACCCGGTGAAGATAATTAGGCGCGCACAGAAGCGACTGACGGAAAGACGGGTTGGGAACTTCTACGATTTTAAATTAGTTGATGGTAAATTTGAGATCATTGAGAAGGCGGCTTTTATTGAGAAAGCCAGGGCATTGTGTGGCTATTATATTTTGCAGACAACGGTGGTTGGGATGGAAGATAAAGAGGTAGAAAGTCATTATAAGCAGTTAAAGTTTGTTGAGGATAGTTTTCGTCAATTAAAGGAGTTGGTAGAGATAAGGCCAATATATCATTGGAAGGCGCGAAGAGTAAGGGTGCATATATTTCTTTGTATTTTAGCACAGACGGTGGTAA
>CBFGJQ010000433.1:0-8617 GCA_965649095.1 Caldifarciminota bacterium
CCCTCAGGCTTATCCTCTCCCTTTTCAAGGGAGAGGGGAGGGTGAGGGTTGGGGTTTCAGGGGCTTTAGCCCCTGATTATGTTCTTTGAAAACTGGTTCTTGAGAAAGTAGTTAGACGCCTGTTCCTGTCCCGAAATAAATTCGGGATGACATTTTTTGTTGTCCACCAAATGAAAGGTCGTGGACTTTTCAGGGACCTGGTCAAAAAAACATACTCTGATGAATATCAGAGATGGTGAATAAGGAGCCTGGGCTTTATGTCAGGACTTAGCTGGGGCGTCGTTAAAACAATCCTATCAGAGTTCCTGACTTCTGTCAGGACAAGTTTTTAGGGTTGTAGTAGGAGGATGTCTATTGATACGACACTATGTGGAGAAAGGAGGTGAGGACCTAACAAAAGGATTAAGCAACATTTAGATAGAGGCAAGAATAAAGAAGGGAGGAAAGATGAAAAGATACCTTATTCTGGTTATGCTGCTTGCCTTAACGGTCTTGGCTGCGAAAGACCTTTACTATGTGATTGATGGTGGAACAATCCATCAATTCAGTCCTGCACCCTATGGTGATAAGGATTGGCTCTACTTCTCTAATGGAATAAGGTTCAATATAAAAGAAGGAGAGCCACAACTACCTCAGGTATTAATGGTATCAGAATCTGATTACTACATTGTCCATTGCCGGGGACCGATATATCCTGATTATGTGCAGTTCCTAAAAGAAACAGGTGCCCAGGTCTATTCCTATCTTCCCAATTATGCATTTATTATGAGAATGGATGGGACAACAAAGGATGTAGTTGCCCATCTTGGATTCGTGGACTGGATTGGAATCTATCAACCCGCATATAAGATTTCAGGACAGGAGGAGTTCAAGAATCTAACTGGGTACGGAAAGATTAGAATTCTCCTCTATCCCGATGCCGCGCTTGAACCGGTCTTAGAATATCTCAGGAAAAAAGGTGGGAATATTACAGACATCGCCGAGACAAAATGGGATAAGTTGATAAATGTGGAGATAGACCTCTCCCTTGTTCCAGAAATTGCCCGAATTGAAGAGGTAAATTGGATTGAACCCTGGCACATGATGCAAACTTATAATGATAATGTCCAGTGGATTTTACAGACTGCAACAAGCGGGAATCGTAGAGTCTGGAATATGGGTATCAGAGGAAATGGACAGTTATTGAGTACTTGTGATACGGGTATAAGGACATCCCACTATGCCTTCCGTAGCACTGCATCAAGTTGGATAACTACCTGGGGCGATTACCCCAGCGACCGAAAAATAATTGCCTACAAACCGGCTAACAATTACGGCGCCGGTTATGCAGATTTTGGTGATGAGGCGATTAACTATTATCACGGCACCCATACTGCTGGAACGATAACCGGTGATGATACACTCAATGGCACATCCACAAGGGATGGTATGGCAATAAAGGGGAGAATCTATTTTCTTGATGGAGGTGGCTCGCAGGGGGCAGTCTATCTCTATCCCAACCTCAATGACCTTTATATCCTTCCCTATAATGGCAACGCGGCGGGCAGTGTCAAGATAATGTCCAATTCCTGGGGTTCAGCAACCGGTGGTGCCTATGATGCCTCCTGCGCCCAATCCGACCAGTTTATGTGGGACCATAAAGACTTTCTCCTCTTTTTCTCAAATGGAAATAATGGTCCGGGGGCAAATACCGTTGGTTCACCCGCAGCCGCAAAGAATGTGGTTTCTGTTGGTGGTTGCCAGAATGGAGCAAATTACCAATATATATATACCTACTCAAGCCGTGGCCCAACCGATGATGGAAGGTTCAAACCAACGATTATTGCACCAGCGCAAACAGTTTATTCGGCGTATGGTGCGGGTGATAATCAATATATTGGTTATGAGGGGACAAGTATGGCATCGCCGGGTGCGGCCGGGGCCGGTGTGCTTGTGAGACAGTATTTCAAAGAAGGCTGGTATCCTACAGGCAGTCCAAATCCTCAAGATTCAATTAATCCTTCAGCGGCACTGATTAAGGCAATGCTTATCTGCAGTGCTGACCCATCAATAAGTGGCTACACCGTTCCCGATAACAATATCGGCTGGGGCAGGATTGACCTTGATAGTGTCCTATACTTTGCTGGTGATACAAAGAAGCTTGCCATTGTTGATGACCACTCAGGACTTTCTACCGGACAGTATATTGAATATGTTTATAATGTAGTATCGAATACCGTTCCTTTCCGGGTTGCCCTCGTCTGGACCGACTATCCAGCAACCGCCGGCGCGGGTAAAAAACTCATCAATGACCTGCATCTATTGGTAACTGACCCCAACGGCAATCAGTATAAAGGGAATGTCTATTCCGGTGGTCAATCAACGACCGGTGGTTCTTATGATACGCTCAATGTTGAAGAGTGTGTGCGCCGGAACTCTCCCCCAACTGGAAACTGGACGGTCCGGGTTAGTGGATTCAACTGCCCTTATGGGCCGCAACCTTATGCAATAGTAGTAACCGGAGATCTGGGAACAATCAGCCAGCCAAATGTTGTGTATCAATCCAATACGATTGATGATGCGACCGGTAATAATAACGGAAGAGTTGACCCGGGTGAGACCGTTAATATTATTGTTGTCCTAAGAAACGATGGAACCGTCAATGCTACAAATGGTCAGGGGACATTAAGGACAACATCTCCATATATTACCTTATTGGATTCAGTAGCAGACTATGGCACAATTGCCGCAAATGGCGGAACTGCGTCTGGTTTATTCCAATTCAGCGCCTCAGCATCAACGCCAGCGGGGACGGTTATCCCAATGACGGTCTATTTTGTCTCCAATGGTGGCAGTTATACTACAAACTGCAATTTCCAGATTGTTGTTGGTTTGCCCAGATATGATTATGTGAATCACAACAAGGGCAACTGTGTCCTTACAGTTACGAAGCAGGGTGCGATTGGTTTTCTTGAGGTGCAGGGTGCGGGGAGTGGATTTATCTATCCGAAGACTGGTTCCAACCAACTTTTCCATGCTTCATTAGGTCTTGCCAATGCCCCTAACTATGTAGTTGACCGCCACTTCCCCAACGCCGGTTCAAGCCCAAATAATACAGACTGGCGCTGCACCACTGTCCCCGATGGTCGCTGCTGGATTGATACATTAACCCCATCAATTTCAGACCAGGAGTCCTGGGCGATGTATGCGGATTCCGGACACAGTGCACCGAAGGGGATTATCGTTACCCAGCATGGCTATGCTTGGAGTGAACCGGGTTATGACGACTTCGTGATAATGCTCTTTGATATTAAAAATGCCGGCTCAAGCGTAGTTTCAAACCTCTATACTGGAATCATCGCCGACTTTGATATGGGTGCGGTTTATAACAACCGTGCCGCTGGTGATACAATCCGGCGCCTTGGTTATATGTGGATTCCTTCTTCTCCGAATCTTTATGTTGGAGTGAAATTGCTCTATCCTTACACCTGGGCAAATGTAAGTGCCCTTGACAATACGAATTACTGCTACCAGGGTTCAACAAACATCTGGCATGACACGACCTTCTATAAATTTCTAAATGGGACACTCCATTTCTATTCAGTTGCAATTGACACCGACTACTCAGTTGTCGTCTCAACCGGTCCTTATAGTCTCAACCCGCAGGAGACAAAGATAATTGCCTTTGCCTTTGTTGGTGGGACTTCTCTTTCAAGTATAAACGAGAATGCGGATTCAGCCCAGAGTATCTTTGACGAGATTTGGTTCGGGATTGAAGAAGAAGGTTTGGTATCTTCGCTCAACTCCGATATCTTCAGGGCACCCCATCCGAACCCATTCACCAATAAGACCTGTTTCGGAATTAATCTCATAAAATCCTCAAGGGTGACAATAAGGGTCTATGATATAACTGGTTCTCTTGTTAGGACAATCCTTGATGCAGAATGTAAGGGGGGATTCCACAATGTCTACTGGGATGGAAGTGATGACAAAGGGATTATATTGCCAAGTGGGGTTTACTTCTATTCTCTGAAGATTAATGGCTCAAGTCGTTCTGGTAAGTTAATCTTACTACGCTAATCATTTATATTAAGGCGCAACGGTTTAGGGGATAGTCGATAAAGAGATTTACGACTATCCCCGATTTTTTTATTACTGGAGTGGCTATCACACGGTGCTCCTTCCAGTTCTTATTGTATTTGGCGAACAGGGCATATATGAACCTGTCGCCACTCTGAATATTACTCAAGATATTCAGGGGGATACCCCCTGCAAACCCCCGTTATACCGCAAATCTGCTCTTGGAGCAGAAGCCTCCTTCACATCGCCTTTCCTGAATAAGGTAATAGGAATTTCAAAAATTCCTATTACCTGAACATACACATCGGACGGGTCCGCTTCCGTAACTCACGAAATATCCGTTCAATCGCATTGGTCGTGCGAATCTTTGACCATAATCTCTTATCTTCATCAAAAAAGGTTAATAGTTCCTCTAAATCCTCTTCTAAACACAAAACCGCCTTGGGCACTAATTTAGTCCATCTCCGCTCCCAAACCTTAAATGATTCGATCGCCTCAGTCTTGTTTTGGCTAAATAAATCTTACGCGCGCCTTTCAAACAATCCTCACGATACCGAACCGGTAAGCTATTGGCGACATTTCGCAACTTATGAACCCAATACCGCTGCCGCTTCACAGGCGGATAGACCATATCCAAGGCCGCCCTTAAACCCTTACCCCATCAATAATAATCATCCACAACCGCTCACCCGTTAAACCACGCCGATATAAATCCCGCAAAAATACCTCCCAATCATTCTACCTCTCACTCTTACTTACCCGAAAATCAATCAACTCACGCGTCCCATCAAATTTTATCCCATATGCCCTCAAAACCTTCTTCCACACCACCTTCCCGCAACTTTTAACCTTTACCACCACTCCATCAAAAAAGATGTAAACATATCTTTTTAAAGAGAAATTTACACATAATTGTGGACACTACCGACTTAAAATCGTGATATTGACAATTCTCTTTTTTTATATAAAATTGAAAAAATGGAGGACAGATGGGTCTGCCTTTATTAATAATAATTGTTATTCTGCTTGTTATCTGGGTTATTGCGATCTATAATGGCCTGGTTGTCAAAAGAACCAGGGTAGATAATGGCTGGGCGCAGATTGATGTCCAGTTAAAGCGCCGTTATGACCTGATTCCCAATCTGGTTGAAACGGTAAAGGGTTATGCGGCACATGAGAAGGAGGTTTTAGAGAAGGTGGCGGAACTCCGTTCCCGGGCAATGGGTGCAACAAGTCCCAAGGAGACGGCCGAGGCCAATAATATGTTGACTGCGACATTGAAGACACTATTTGCCGTAGCCGAGAACTATCCCCAATTAAAGGCAAACGAAAACTTCATGAGATTGCAGGAGGAACTCACGGCCACCGAGAATAAGATCGCATTTGCCCGTCAGTTCTACAATGATGTAGTGATGGACTATAATGCAACAATTCAGAAGTTCCCCCAGACGATAATCGCCTCAATGTTCAACTTTAGGGCAAGGGAATTTTTTGAGGCACCAGCCGCGGAGAGGGAGGCGGTCCGGGTAAAGTTCTAAAATTATCTCTGGAAAGGCATAGATGAGAGAGACCCTCTACGACCTGATTGCGGCTAACAAACGGAAGACATTTCTGTTTATCCTGGTCACCAGTATATTTTTGGGGCTCTTAGGCTACATTGTGGTAGAATTGATGGATTGGGGGACTGCCGGTTACATCTTTTTTGCATTTTTTATCATTACCTACAACTTTATTCTCTACTACAATTCTGATAAGATTGCGATTGCGGCAACCGGTTCAGTTCCTGCTGACCCCGAAGAGTTCAGACAACTCCACAATATCGTTGAGGAGGTTGCGATTGCGGCAGGTGTGCCAAAGCCCAGGGTCTATATCACTCCCACCCCTTCCCCCAATGCCTTTGCCACCGGTAGAAATCCGCAAAATGCAGCAATTGCGGTAACGACCGGGTTGCTTGAAATTATGAATCGTGAAGAACTGCAGGGGGTAATTGCCCATGAGATGGCGCATATCAGGAATTATGATATTCTCTTAATGACCGTGGTGGCGGCGATCGGGGGGTTGATTATCCTTTTGCGGGACTTCTTCTTAAGGGGTATGTTCTGGGGCAGGGGAAGGAGGGATGGTCGGCGGGGTGGTCAAGGTGGCATTGTCCTTTTACTCATGGGCCTCGCTCTTGCCATCATTGCACCAATTTTTGTTGCCCTTATCAGAGCCGCAATCTCCCGCCAGCGCGAGTATCTCGCCGATGCCGCGGGTGCCTACATTACCCGTTATCCGCAGGGACTTGCCCAGGCACTAAAGAAACTTAAAGATGCCTATCAGCCGATGGCACGGGCATCTCAGTCCAATGCTCATCTCTTCATTGCCAGTCCCTTTGGTAAAGACCGTTTTGATATCTCCAGCCTCTTTGCTACCCATCCACCCCTTGATAGGCGGATTGAGAGGCTCAATAAACTGGTAGTTTAATCAATATAATGGGCAAAAAAGTTCTAAGCGGGATGTTCGTTTTGATTTCAAGCGTTTTCGCCCTGGACGTTGGCGAGCGGTTTGAATACAAGGCACAGTATGGTTTTTTAGAACTGGGCAGGATGGTTCTTGAGGTTATGGATACGATAGACTATGCCCAAAAGAGATGCTATGTGCTCTCTTCCCGACTTAACTCCAATCCGCAACTCGGTTTCATCTTTTCTCTCAATGACACAATTGAGGTCTGGACAACAATTGATAGTTTTTTGCCGGTAGTCTATAAAAAGTGCGTCCATGAGGGGAAATATGTAAATATGACACACCTTGAATTTGACCATAATAAGCTATTGGTCTATGAGGGTGATTCATTAAAAGATACGCTCATCTATCCGGCAAGGGACCTTCTGAGTTTGTGGTATTATCTAAGGACAATCCCTTTAGTTGAAAATGATACATTCAATGTAATAATCTACGAGGGAGAGGATAATAATAGTGTGCAATGTGTGGTTAATAAAAAGGGAAACTTTAAGACAATGCTGGGCAATTTTGAGGCAACGAAGATAAGATTGAAGACAAAGGCAAAGGGGGTATTGGGCTCAAGTGGTTCAATGGAGATATGGTATAGCGCTGATTCAAACCGAATACCCCTTCAGATTAAGGCACATCTGAAGTTCGGGACGGTAATCTTCAGGATTGTGGGGGGCAAGCCATTAAACACTTTGCATTAATCCTGGCCGGTGGGCAGGGAGAACGTTTCTGGCCCTTAAGCCAGCCTGATTTCCCCAAACAGTTTCTTTCTATCTTTAATAAAAAACCATTGATTGTGCAGACCATTGACCGTATTGGAGATTTTTTTAAAGAGGAAGAGATAATCTTGATAATTCCTGAAGAACTTAAATGTATAACAAAAAGGATTGTAAGAAAGGGACGGATTATGATTGAACCGGTGCGCAGGAATACCGCACCGGCAATCTGTCTGGCGGCAATGAAGTTAAAAGAAGAATACGGCGAGGGGGTTATGCACATTATGCCTGCCGACCATCTCATTCCAAATAGGAGGAGATTTATTACCCATCTCAAGTTCGGTGAGCATCTTGCGGAAGATGGTTATCTCGTCACATACGGGATAAATCCAACCCGACCCGAGACCGGGTATGGCTACATAAGGATTGGTGAAGAGCTGGCAAGAGACAGGTCACGCATAGTCGCCTACCAGGGTAAGGGATTCACGGAAAAGCCCAATCTGCAACGGGCGAGGGTATATTTAAGAAAAAGAGCCTTTCTCTGGAATAGCGGGATATTTACCTTTAAGATAAGCGATATAATCAGGGAGGTAAAGCATCACATTCCTGATGTCTATAATAAGATAAAAGAATATCTTCGCACCGGCCGAAAGAGATATTTTGAAGATATCAGGGAAATCTCCATTGACTACGGAGTGATGGAGAAGGCAGAGAGATTCTGCGTGATAAAGGCGGATTTTTTCTGGGATGATGTTGGTTCCTGGTTGGCACTTGAACGGTATTTTAAAGGTGACCGATTTAAAAATATCTTTGTCGGTGATGCATTGGGTCTTGACAGCAGGGATTTAATTGTGTATTCTTATAATATTCCGATAAGGGTCTATGGAATTAAAGGGTTGGTGGTTGTTGCCTGCCCCAGAGGTGTTTTGGTCTGTGAAAAAGGCCGGGCACCGGACATAAAAAATTTGCTAAGGGCAAAGGCGTGAAAAAGGAGGTTTTATGTCTAAGTTCAATAAGATTATGGTCTGGGGGTGCGTAATTCTTTTTCTTTTCTGTGCACCTAAGAAGACCACGGTAAAGACTGAAGGGCTTGAAGAGGTAGTAGTATTGGGTGAGGAGGAGAATGTTTCAGGGGAACCGGTATCTCCGGCGACCACTACACCACCTTCGGTTGCAGAAGGAACGGTTGCCCCTCCGGTTGTAGAAGAGGCGCCGGCGGTTCCACCTCCGGTTGTTGAAGAGGCGCCGGCGGTTCCACCTCCCCCGGCTGTTGAAGAGGCGCCGGCGGTTCCACCTCCGGTTGTTGAAGAGGCGCCGGCGGTTCCACCTCCCCCGGCTGTTGAAGAGGC